>CAMUZC010000028.1 GCA_947165105.1 uncultured Lachnospiraceae bacterium
TTAATGGTTGTAGAGTTGTAAATGATTTCGATGAATTTTCTGAAGATAGCGATGTAATTTTGGCTAACAGATTAGAAAGTGCTTTGGAAAGCGTGAAGGATAAGGTTTACACAAGAGATTTGTATAGTAGGGATTAATGTAGTATTTAAAAATGTCGAAATATGTAACATAATTGTTGTTGCATGTTTTGACATTTTTTTATAAACAATGTAAAAAATAACAGAAAAATTAACATTAACTATTGCGTTATATAAAAAGATGTGATAAGCTTAATTCATAAATAATAAAAGGAGTGATTTTAAATGGATGAAAATCAAGGAAATGTATCAACCGCAAACGAAACAAAATTCTGTAAATATTGTGGAGAAAAGAATCACAAGGACGCAATAGTATGTACAAGTTGTGGAAGACAAATTGAAGAATTGAAACATGAACAAGTGCAACCCCAAGTAATTGTCAATAATACTAATACTAACACAAATGTCAACAGAAATAACAATGGTGGTAACTCTAGAAAAGAATTGAACAAATGGGTTGCTTTATTATTGTGTATCTTTTTAGGTGGGATTGGTGCTCATAAGTTTTATGAAGGTAAAATTGGAATGGGTATAATCTATATGTTTACTGGAGGATTATTTGGTATCGGATGGTTTATAGATTTCATTATTTTATTATTTAAACCAAATCCTTATTATTTATAGATTTTTTATACAGAAGCTGGTTTAAAAACCAGCTTTTTTATTAAATACGAAAAAAACCACCAAGCTACCCAAAGTAGCTTGGTGGTTTTTTCATCCTCCAACAAATCCATACAACTTAAACAGCTCATCGAAACTAACTTCACCATTATTAAGCTTTGCAGTAAGCTTTTTATAATCAGCTTCTGTAACACGCTGCTTATGGAGAAAGTTGCGAATATAAGGTTTAGCGTCAATTGCTTTACATGGCCAACCAAATTTGTCAGGATTAACTTCATAAATATAACCAGCTGACGATTTGCCGATGCAATAAGAATTTCCCTTTACACCTTTTAGATATTCGCCTGTCCGAGAAAGTTCTTCAACTAGTTCTTTATAAGTACCATTAAAAAGTCTTGAAGAAGCTTTTCTGTATGCGTATGTGTATTTTTTCATGGCATATTGCCTCCTTTAATATTTGTGGAAAAAAGCCCTGCACTGAAAAACAGTGTAGGGCTGTGTCTGTTTCACCGTCAGAAATTAGGACCTTTATCAAGATTATCAAACTTGATTTTACCTGCATTAAGGTCGTCAGCAAGTTTACGATAATCTGCTTCAGTAATGCGGCTCTTATCGTAACGTAATCTCATCATATCCTTGTTAGGAATGATAGAACGTGTGGGTGTAGTAGAGTTTTCATCTGGGTACTCGTAAATCCGACCTGATGATAAACCAGCTACTATGTGTGAGCCGTTACCTCCGTTAACAGGAACTTTTCCAGTTTTTTTAGTGAATTTTTTCAATTCAGCCTGAGTTCCCTGAAAGAGTTCTGCCTGACCTGATGGTGAATAAGAAGATTTGTAGTGCATAATAATGCCCTCCATAAAAAAAGTAAGTTTGGTTTATGTTCGAATGGACTTTAGTATACCATAAAATTACATTTGTGTCAACATAATATCATTTTTGAAAATGCAAAAAATCTTAAAAAATTCCTTAAAGCGTTGTAATTTCTTGAGAAATTTGATATACTATATAATATGTAAAAATATTCGAAGGGATGTTGAATATATAATGAGTGAAGAAATGAAATTAAAAAAATATTTCATCAAAGATGAAGAATTATCTTCAATAAGCGAAGATAAACTAAGTTCAAAAGATGTGGTAAAAAACATAACAGAAATTATAGATAACACAAAGCCACCATTTGCTGTTGCTGTAACTGGAAAAAGTGGAATTGGTAAATCATCTATAATTAATTTGGTATGTGAAAACTATGATAAAAAAACTGATGAATTCAATGTTGAAAAAATAAATATATGGAAGCAAGAAGAAGCATTAAAAACAATTTTAGATAATAGCTTTTCACAAACTGTAACTGCAAACGTTGTTTCAAATGCGCAAAGCTACGATATAGTAGCAAATACAGAAGAAACAGATAAAGCAAGACAAAAATTGATAGACAGCTATTATAATCAAGAAGCTGCTTCAGATGATTATGCAAGCGTTGAAGAGAAAAATGAAAAAAGTCCAATTTTTAAAACACTAAAAAAAGTTGGAAAATTTGTATTAACATTTTTAATTTGTTTTATAATAACAACATTAATTTTTGTTTTTATGGAGTATATAGGAAATAAAAGTATTTATACAAACGATATTTTCTTTGTGGAAAACACATACATCAATTATCGTGAAAACTTCTGGTTAATAATGATTTTTACATGCGGATTAACTGCTATTGCATATATAGTTAACACATTAATGTTAACTACAAAGAAATCTAGCCCAAAAGCAAATGTTGGTGAAGAAATAAATCAAAATGTTTATAACATGCAATCAACAACAAATATGGAAAATGCATTTTCTACAAATAATCAAACATCAGCAAATACTATGGTTATTACAAAGAGCTTAATTGATGCATCAAAAACAAACATTATTATAATTGAAGACGTCGATAAACTACCAGCTGCTAAAATGTTAAAAGCATTAGAAGATGTTAAACATTGCACAGATTATGAGAATTGTATTTTTATAGTTCCTTTTGATGAAAAGGTTCTTGCTAAGGCAATCGATGTAAGAAATCAAGTTAAGTTAAGTGCAAATTATAGACCTCTTAAATTTGAAAGAGTTTTAGATAAAGTATTCCAATTTAAAATATATGTTCCACGTATTCCTACTGGAAATATTAAGGAATATGCAATTAATTTAGTTAAAGAAACTGTTCCAAATTTCATAGAAGAATATTGTGAATTACCAACATTTGAAAGAGTTATTAGAAATGTTTTAATATATAAAAACGTAACAACTCCAAGACATGTTAAGAAATTAATTAATAATTTTATAAATAATAGAATTTTAGTAGCTAACAGAATTGCAAGTGGAAAAATAAATGCGTCTGTTATTGAAGATAAGAATTTCGATTTAGAAATAGCTAAAATTTCAGTATTACAATCTGATTTTGATGAGTTTTATAATGTTTTATTTAAAGACTTTGATTATCTAGATGAGCTAACAAACTTATACTGCATGGACATAAATGATTTAAGAATTGCTTTAGAAAATCTAGATGATGAATTAAAACCTTTTATGACTGAAAAAAATAGAGCTCTTATGAATTTCTTAGTTCAAACTAAAAATTATAAAATAGAAAATATGTCTACATTAATGTATTTAACTAAGGTTAAATCTGAAAAAATGTATAAAGATAGAACAGTTTTAAGTTATGTTTTAGGAGAAGAAGATATTTCAGAGCTTCGTATTCAAGAGGTTGTTGAATTATTAAAACTAATAGATAACAAAGAAGATTTGAAACAATTTACAGAGAATAATTTTGCAAAACTTTTAGAAAAATATAAAGAAAATGCTTCAAATAAAGTTTACTTCAACGGTATTACAGAAGTAGTTGAATCAAATCGTGATTATATTGATGAAACAAGCTACATCGATTATTTAAAAGTTGTTGCAGATAATTACAATTATTATCCAGAAGAAGCTTTAGAAGTATTTAAGAATGTAAAAGTAGAATTACCTGCAGAAATTATGAATGTTTTAATTGTTAAAATTAATGAATCTGTATCAAAAGATAATTATGATGAATCATTTGATTTCCTAAGAAATAATAGTGATCCATTATATGATGAAGGTGGAAATATTTCTGAATATGTTCATTTCTTAGTTGATAATATTAATTTATCTTCAAAACCAACAGAGGTTATTGAAGAATTAGATGAAAACTTTACAAGAATAGGTAAAGTAATTGAGTTAAATAGAAATATTCAAAACTTAGATAATCTTGATTATGATAAAGCATATTCTTTTATTGGTAAATGCTTAGATAATGGAGATTTTGACAGAATGGTTAATGTTGTAAACAATATTCTTTCTGATGAAAACTCTGTTGAAGGATGTTTGAAAATTGAAGAGAAGATGGAAAATTATAATTTAGTTGATGTTATTGAATGTGATGTTGATGATATTATTACTGCAGAAGAAAATACTAGTGTAGTTGATGATTCTCAAGCACAAGAAGACATTGAGTCTGCCTTGGAAAATGCTAAATTATTAGACAATAATTATGTATTGCTAAAGAATTTAATTGAAATATGTGCTGTTAAGCAATCAGATATATCTTCTGTAGATGCAATGAAAATTATTGAAAAGGCACTACAAAACACATCAGATTCTTCATATATTTTAAGTGTATTTGAAACATTAAATAAATTTGACAGAATGTATTTTTATGAGAAAAGAAGAGAGTACAATGAAATAATTTATGCATGTTTCCACAATTCAGAAAATGAAGAAGTTAAGAAAACTGCAATTGAAATAACAAGATTTTTCAAAAATACTCGTCTATTTTTAACAAAGTTGACTGATACAGAAAAGAAGTTTTATGATAAGAATTAAGATTTAAAATGGGGACGGTCCTTTATTTCAAATTTTTGAAATAGGGGACAGTCCTTTTCATTTTAATTATTCATTTTTCTTTCCGAAGGTTCCAATGCCACTTATTCCTTTTTGTCCATCACGTAATTCGTTTTCAAAACTTTTTATTGTTACAAATCTATTTTTATCAGCAATAGCAATATTTTCAGCGACTATTAAAGGATCAACAAAATCAATTAAAATTCTTGCGGGAGAGGAAGCAAAATTAGCGCCAGCTTGAATTAATGCTTCATAATAGCTTTGACATGCTCCTGCAAAAATAGCTAGATTGTTTGAATAGTTTTCCCATTCTCTTGCTTGCATAACAGTTTTTACAAAATATGCTGAGTGTCTGTAATTGTAAATATCATTAAATCCTGTCCCTCTTTTAATCATGCCATCGTGTCCGGTAACAACCAATATATCAGGCTTATATTTATTTAATAATCCTTTTACAACAAAAGGCTGTCTTGTTTCAGCCACATTTTTAACTATTGCATTTATTCCCATTTCTCTATAATATCTAACAGATTTACCGAGAGTATCTACTATCGCCATCTAGATGCAAAACTTTGCCATAGTTATGAAACTTTCTTAACCTTTTAGTGTATTTGCTTATGTGTGAAAAAATTCTGTCTTCAATGTTTTGTTCACTGTATTTAACAATTCTTTTATCTATTAGTTCTAAATCATCAATATAACTATCAGCTTTAATCCTCATTGTTAACCCTTTTAAAATGGCAATTTGAGAATCATTTTTCAATTTTATTATTCTATCTACAACAAAGATAATGTCTTTTCCATATGACAATCTTCCAACAATATCACCTTTTTTTATTCTCTTCAATTTAAACATCCCTCCATTTTACGCAGGTTATTGTATTATATGTTGAAATTTGTCGAAAAGTTCTACATAATATTTGTAATATTTTTGTAATATAATTGTGAAAAAAATGTAATATATGCTTTACAAAAGCTTAAAACCTTTGATACTAAAGGAATACAACGCTTTTGGCTCTGCGGAGCCACTTTGACTTTTTTCGTCACGGATGCTATAATCGAATTATCTTAAAGAAGTAGGTGATTGTTAAATGATTTGCAAAAATGATATTTCAAATATTAAAGCAGATATTGAAGAAATGAGCGGCAACAAACAACGTATTATTGTTAAGGGGTCTCTAGGAAGGAGTAAATCGTTTGAAAAGGAAGCTACAGTAGAGAAAGCATACCCAAATATGTTTATAGTTAAATACGATAATGAAGACAGAAATGCAACATGGAGTTACATAGATATTTTAACTAGAACTGTTGAGCTTGAAATATTTGATGGAGAAAAATATAATCCACTATTACCACCATTAGCTGAAGATATAAAAAGAGCAAAAGCTACATTATAAAATGAATTAATTGAATATTATTATGAAAGCCTTAAGAAACAATTTATGTTTCTTAAGGCTTTTTGAATTGAGACATTTGGGGACGGTCTTGATTTGTCTCACCAGACCGCCCCAATCGTTTCACAAATTAGTCATAAATTTAAATTTACATTAATATACTTTACTAAAATAAAATCAGGAGGTAATAAAATGGCTATAGAAACATTAAAAGAAAGTTTATGCGTTAACCAAATAATTGGAAAAGCTAAAGAAAGCATAGTTGCAGAAGGCGATGTAATTATTCCAGACATTAAACCAGATATATTAAGTACAATAAACACAAATGGAACAGTATGCATCTATAAAAAAGAGGTTTTAGATGGAAAAATTAGAATCGATGGTGGAGTACAAGTATATATAATGTATCTTGCTGACGATGAAAATGGAAATGTTAGGGGAATAAATACAGTTATAGATTTTACAAAAGTAATTGATATGGAAAATGTGAATTCAAATATGACTATGGAAAGCAACATAAATTTATCAAATATAGAGTGTAGAATTTTGAATGGAAGAAAGGTTAATATAAAAACAAATATAGATGTTGAAGTGAATATTTATTCAAATGAAAATATTGAATTTATAAAAGATATTGAAAACAATGATAATATTCAAGTGCTAAATACATCAGCCTCAATCGATTCAATGCTTGGGACGGGAATGACAAAGGTATATGCAAAAGATACTATGGCAATTCCAGAAAGTGATAATTTAGCTGAAGTTATGAAATTAAATATTGAAATTACGAATAAAGAAACTAAAACAAGTTATAATAAAATTTTGGCTAAATCGGATATGCAAGTAAATGTGCTATATTTAACAGATGATAATAGAATTAATGAAGTTAAATGGCAGATTCCAGTAATGGGATTTGTTGATATGCAAAATATTTCTGACGATAATTTATGCAATGTTAATTATGAAATAAAAAATGTATTGCTTAAACCAAATAATACAGAAGAGCATTCTATTTACATAGAAGTTGAAATGGAAATAACATGTACTGTATTTGAAAAAAAGGAACTTAATATAATTCAAGATTTATATAGTCCAACAGAAAGCTTAAATATTACTCAGAAAAATATAACCGTTATGCATAACAAACAAAATATAAATAATAAGTGTTCAATAAAAGAAAAAATGAATATTCCCGAATTGATCAATGCAAAAATTTGTAACACAGAAGTGATGCCTAGAATTATAAAACAAAGTATATATAATGATAAAATAATTTATGATGGAGAATTGCAAGTAAAATTCATGTTTATATCACCTACTAATAACAGATTAGACCTAAAAGTTCAAACTATTCCATTTAGCAATAGTTTTGATTGCCCAGGCGTTACTCAAAATTCAAATTTAAATACTATTGTTGATGTAAGTGCCAAAGATTTTAATATGATGGGGGATGGAAGTGTAGAAGCAAATATTGAATTGAACATAAACTCTGATGTTTCAAAAATGATGGAAGTGAAAGTGATTGATAATATTGATACATTGGAAGATGGGGATGACAATATCTATAGCATTGTTGTGTATTTTGTAAAGCCTGGTGATACATTATGGAATATAGCTAAAAAATTTAAAAGCACAATAGGGGCAATTGCGTCGGTTAATGGAATTGACGATGAGAATAAGATTAATGTTGGGCAACAGTTGTTTATTCCAAAGTTTGTTTAAATTTTTGAAATTGGGGACGGAGATATTTTTAAATTATTAAAATTAGGGACAGATATTAAATGGATAAAATTTATTCAAGAAAAAGATTACTAATTCCTAAGATAAAAAAGAGAAACAGAAGGAGTGGTATAAGGGGTACAACATTTTCAAACAGTAACTTGGAAAACATTTCAGCTGGAATAGGTGGAAGTAATATAAGCGAGTTTGGCAAGAATAAACTGAAAAATGTATTTGATAGAAAATTAATAAAAACAGCAATAATTGTTATAATTGCTGTATGTATCGCAAATAGAATTATTGCCACAATTGAGCCAACGATGGATGTACTGTGTGTTGACATGGCAAAAGCTATTGCAACAAAAGTATCAAATGAGCAAGCTACAGTAGTTATGGAAAAGTATAAATACGAAGATATATCGAATGTGGTAAGGGATGAACAAGGAAATATTAAAATGATTCAAATGAATGTTGCAACAGTAAATTCCATTACTTCAGATGTGGCACTTAAAATTCAAGAAGGACTTGAAAATTATAACAGTGATGAATTTTCAATAAAATTGGGAACTTTTACACGGAACTAAAATTCTATCCGGCAGAGGGCCTGATGTTCCAATAAAGATGGCAACGGTTGGAAATGTTGAAACAGATTTAGTTTCTCAGTTTTCTCAATCTGGAATAAATCAGACTTTGCATAGAATTTATTTAAATGTTAATTGTACAGTTACTATTTTAACTCCATTTGATACAATTGATCAAAGTATTACAAATCAGGTTTTAATTGCAGAGGCTGTAATAGTAGGAGATGTGCCATCTACTTATTATAATTTGAATGGAGTAAAAGAAGATAATTTAATTGAATTAGTAAAATAAAGAAATAGGGAACACAATTAATGTGTTCCCTATTAGTCATTAACAATTGCACTTTGTTTTTTCACAGTTTTCATTCAGCTTTCTTTTGCAGCACTGTACAAAATCACGTAAAATATGTGCTACACTGGAGAAGCTTTTTTCATCTTCTGTGAGATCAAAGTTAAGCAGTTCTTCTTCCTCAGAATCGTCGTTTAAGCTTCGATGGCAGTTGCGTGCATCAATCTCACTATTCATTTGAATTTCCAATTCAGCAACGAAACAGGTGAAAAACCCTTCTTCACTTATTGGAATACGGATGTTCTGGATAGTGATAACGCCATCGATTGAGATTGTTATTGATGTAAAGGCTTCATCAAATTTCCAGTTCATACCAAAACATGGAACTTCTGTCTGCCCGATACTGAATGCATTTGTAAATGCTTTTTTGATGATCTCACAAGCTTCCTGTGCTTCATGTGCAAGTTCAGTAAGTTTTTCCTGGATAAGGATTTCATGGATGTTAAATTTCATAAGAGTACCTCCTTAAAGTTGTAAAAGTTTAAATGACTATGTGTATAGACCAGTGGTCTATGTTATAATTATACCATATTTACATAAAACAGTCAAAATAAGTTATTTTAAACACAAAAAAAGAAGCTGTAAAAAGCTTCTTTTTGTATAAATATTATCTCTTTGAGAATTGTGGTGCACGTCTTGCTTTCTTTAAACCATATTTCTTTCTTTCTTTCATACGAGGATCTCTTGTTAAGAATCCTGCAGATTTTAAAGTTGGTCTAAATTCTCCATTAGCTTGTAATAAAGCTCTTGAAATACCATGACGGATAGCTCCAGCTTGACCTGTGAATCCACCACCGATTACTTTACAAATTACATCATATTTAGCAACTGTGTCTGTAGCTGTTAATGGTTGTCTTACTATAACTTTTAAAGTTTCAGCACCGAAATATTCATCAATATTTCTACCATTAATTGTGATAACACCTGTTCCTTCAACTAATCTTACTCTTGCAATTGATTTTTTTCTTCTTCCTGTACCGTAGAAAACTATTTTTTCTGATTTTGCTTTAGGCATTTTTTATTTCCTCCCTTAATTTAAATTAGAAATTCCAAATTTCTGGTTTTTGTGCTGCGTTGTCATGTTCGCTACCAGCATAAATTCTTACTTTTTTAAGCATTTGTCTTCCTAATGTGTTTTTAGGAAGCATTCCTTTGATTGCAAGCATCATTGCTTTTTCTGGATTTTTCTCCATCATTACTCTTGCAGTAGTTTCTTTCATTCCACCAATATATCCTGAATGGTGTCTGTAAATTTTTTGGTCTAATTTTTTTCCAGTGAAAATTGCTTCACTTGCATTTAGTATTATAACGTGATCTCCTGCATCCATGTTTGGTGTATAAGTAGGTTTGTGTTTACCTCTTAATAATTTAGCAGCTTCTGTTGCTACTCTACCTAATGGTTTGTTTGCAGCATCAATTATATACCATTTTCTTTCGATTTCATTTCCTTTTAATACATATGTTGTGTTATTCATGGTAAAAATTACCCTCCATTTCATAAAATAATTTAATTTATATATGAAACTTAAAGTGAAACTACCGGGGAGAAGTTTGCCTTCAAGTCATATGTCAATTTAATTGCTTTACTATTTTATAACAAATTATGGTAAAAGTCAAGGGGTTTAGGTAAGAATTTTGGGAAAATGTTGAAATTATAAGTAATGTTGAAAATGTATAATTGGATGTCGAATTTTGTCACACGAAAAAGATTGAAATATAGACATTTCTATGATAGTATAATATAGATTTTTATTCTAGTAAACTTAAAAAATCTTTGAAATTTATTCTAAAATAAATTCTCATTATTGAAACCCCAAAACAAAGATGGTATAATAAAGGAGGCTGATATATGCCTATAATTTCTCAATTTTATGGGATTGTGATTAAAATGTTTTTTCATGATGAAGATGGAAAATATTTTAAGATTGATCCACTTCATTAAAAGGGGGATTAACTAATGAGTTTCGAAAATGAGCCAAGACCGATAGAAGTAAAGGCTTTAAAAAATTACCTAATTTATATAAAGTTTAAAAATGGTGAGGAAAAAATTTATGATTTGAAAAAGGATTTAGAATATCCTTTCTTTAGTAATTTAAAAGATGTTGAAAAGTTTAAGAGAATAAAAATCTCTGGAATTAATATAGAATGGGAAACTGGTGAAGATATTGCACCAGAAAATCTTTATAATAATAGTAAATCAATAAATTGTTATAAAAAAGAGGAACTTGTAGAGATTGACTAGAGCGAGGTGCAAATATATGAAGAAATCCGATGTAATAAAAATTATACAAATACTAAAAGAATATTATCCAGATGCAACTTGTAGTTTGGATTTTAAAACACCTTTCCAAATGGTTGTTGCTGTTATGCTTTCAGCTCAATGTACTGATGAAAGAGTAAATAAAACAACGCCAAGTTTATTTAAAAAATATGGAACGCCTGAAGCTATTGCTAAAATGAGATTATCAGAATTAGAAAAAATAATTCATCCTTGTGGATTTTACAAAAACAAGGCAAAGAATGTAAAAGCAACAGCTGAAATGATTTTAAATGATTTTAATGGAGAGGTTCCAGAAAACATGGACGATCTTATGAAGCTCCCAGGAGTAGGAAGAAAAAGTGCTAATGTTGTTATGTTGGAAGCTTTTAATAATCCACAAGGAATTGCAGTAGATACACATGCAAAGCGTATAGCAAATAAATTAGGACTATCAAAAAACTCTGATCCAGAAAAAATAGAACAAGATTTATTAAAGTGTATTCCTAAAGAATACTATTATGATGCAAATCATTTATTAGTATGGCATGGAAGAAAAACTTGTATAGCGAGAAAACCTAAATGTAGTGAATGTCCTATTTTTGAGTATTGCAAGAATAGAGAAATAACTAATAATAAGGTTGGCTAAAAAGGGGGGATTTTATTGAATAAAATAAATAAAAAGGAATTACATGAGATATTTCAAAGCTTACGAAATAAAAATCAAAATGCATATAACAATTTATATGAGAAATATTACAAATTAGTATATGGAATAGTATTTTCTATAATAAAGAATCAGGCAGATTCTGAAGATGTAACGCATGAGATTTTTACTAAAATTTATAAACTAGATATTAATAAATTCCCAGAAAATCATGAAGCAAGTTGGTTGTTTACTGTAAGCAAAAATGAATGTTTATTATTTTTAAGAAAGTCAAAGCCAAATATAAGTATAGAGGAAATATATGAAATACCTGAAAACACAAATGGTATTGATGATGTTATTGATAAAGATTATTATAATAAACTAATTAGCGGTTTAAAAGAAGATGAGAAAATCATTGTGTCTTTAAAGGTACTTTCAAATTTTACGTTCAAGAAGATTTCTCAAGTTATGAATATCCCAATAGGAACTGTTCAATGGAAATATTATAATGCAATTAATAGTTTAAAGGTTTCAATAGGAAGTTTGGTTGGTGCAGCTTTAGCTTTTATTATTGTTATTGCAAGAGGAGAATTTTGGAAAGAAAAAGAATATTTAAAAGATAATAAAGAAAAAAATATATCTGATAATAATACTGAAACAGACAATTATAAAAATCAAGAAGAAACAGAAATTCAGGGACAAGATGGTAGTTCGGTAATTCAAAACATAGAAAATCAGGCTTCTGAAAATGAAAAAGAAGATACTAATTCAATTTCTGAGACGACAACATCATCAGAGGTCGAAAATACAACGGATGTTCAAGGAAATTCATTGAATAATTTTGATGTAATTCAAATAGCAAGTTTAACTATTGGAATTACTTTATTAGTAATTTTTATAATTTTTTTCAAAAAATACCAACAAAAGTTAAAAAAGAAATCATCTAAATAGTAGCATTGAAAAACATGACAAGGATGTTAAACAAAAATGCTAAGGAGGAATTTTAAGATGAAAAGTAAAAAAATTATTATAACAGTGGTAGCAATAGTTACAATACTATGCATATTAAGCGGAGGCTTGTGGATATTTTTCAAAGATAAAATAAAGAAAGCTGTAGATCCTGTTTATGGAGAAAAGAAAGGTAATGCAAATTTAGTGGATGACTGGAAATATGATCATTCAGTATCTGATGGAGATGGTTATGTACTTTATGAATCAAGTGGAGTATCATCAAATAAAGGTGTTACGAATGCAGTTTCAGATGGAATGTATGCAGCAGACTCCACTTTGGGATTTTCTGTTGGCGGTGCAAAAAATGTGGATAACTTCAGAGAAAATATCAAAAATAGATATTTACCAATATCAACAGATTTAACTTACAACGGATTATTTTATAATTACTATTTTGACACAGGTAGAAGCGGAAATTTAAATGGAGATAATTCTAATGATATGTTTTATCCAACATATAGTGTAGCTGTTTCAAAAGATCCAATTTCGGGTAAAATGGAATATTATATGACAGTTGGACTAAATTCTAACATAAAAGAAAGTGATTTCCAAAGAAAAAAATTAAATGTAGTTGTAGTTATGGATGTTTCAGGTTCTATGTCATCAGGGTTTAATGAATATTACTATGATGGAAATTATGTAGATGGTGATAAAACTGGTGATAGAAGAAGCAAGATGCAAATTGCAAATGAGTCATTAAATTGTTTAATTGACCAATTAAAACCAGATGATAGATTGGGAATTGTATTATTTGACAATAGTGCATATCTTGCAAAACCTGTTAATTTAGTTGGTGAAACAGATATTGAAAAGATTAAAGAACATATTCTTGAAATTACACCACAAGGAGGAACAAACTTCGAAGCGGGTTATTCAGAAGGAACAAAGCTATTTTCTGAAGAAATGCTAAATAATGATGAATATGAAAATAGAATTATTGTTATTACAGATGCTATGCCTAATTTAGGAACTACATCAAAAGAAGGATTAACAAAATATGTAAAAGAAAATGCTGATAACGGAATATATACAACATTTGTAGGTGTTGGAGTTGACTTTAACACAGAAGTTATTGAATGTTTATCAGATGTAAGAGGTGCAAATTACTATTCTGTTCATAATTCAGATGAATTTAAGAAAGTAATGGGTGAAGAATTTGATTATATGGTTACACCATTAGTGTTTGATTTAGAATTAAAACTAAACACAGATGAATATGAAATTGTTCAAGTTTATGGAACAGATACAAGAGATAAAACATCAGGAACTATTATGAAGGTTAATACTTTATTCCCTTCAAGTAGTAATTCAGAAGGAGAAGTTAAAGGTGGAGTAATATTGCTAAAAGTAAAACCGGTTGGTAATAACGGAGAAATAGTAGGAACTACTTTACCAAGTGGTAAAATTATGGTTTCATATAAAGATAGAAATGGAGAAAAACATACAAATGAACAAACTGTCGAATTTGGTTCATTAGTTAAAGAACATTACGATAATACCGGAATTAGAAAAGCTATTGCTTTAACAAGATATGCAAATGTAATGAAAGATTGGATTTTATTTGAGAGAGCTAATTATATTGAGAAAAAAGACCTAGATATTCAAGTAAAGAATAAGAATAAAGTTCTAATCACAAATGAAACAGGTATTGTGGATTGCCCATATGTTGAACCTGAGGATGTTAGAATTTTATTAGGTGAAAATGAAAGAACATCTCAAAGTATTAATGTTAGTGATGAATATGTTGATATTTTAATGACTTTGAAGAATTATTTGAAAAACGAAATCAAGGAGATTGGTGACGAAGAGATGAATCAAGAAGTTGAACTTTTGGATTTGTTGGTTAGAGAATAAAATTAATTTATTAAAATTAGAGACGGAGAAATTTTAAATTTTCTCCGTCTCTGATTTTAATAAATTATTCATTATAAATTATATATATTACTATCTAAGCAAAGTCTAGCTCTTTTTTCACTTTTGCCACCAGCTTTTAAAGAATCTTCAATAAATTCTGGATGTGCTATTAAAAAGTTTCTCATTGTTTCGTCTGGATTTTCTTTAAATTTCTTTAATGTTTCTAATTGAGCTTCGTTAATAATATTTAATTCTAAAGCCTTTTCAAATAGTGAATTGTCTACATTTATTAAAGAATAAGATGTAACTCCTGCTTCTTCTAATGCTTTAGCACCACCTTGCATTCTATCTACAGCAACTAAACTCCATTTTAAATTTCCACCTAAGTCTTTTATTGCAGGAATCCAAGCACGTAGGTAGCTTGATGCTACGTTAAGCAAGTCTGCAACATGTAAAACGTTTTTATTAGATAAATCTGTTATATCAGTAGTTTCTGAAAAATCAGAAGTACTGCTTACTAAAGATAAGTCTTTGAAAATTGTAATGTGAGGTTTATTAAGTAAATGTGCTACCATATTTGAGAAAAACCAATCTCTTCTTTCACCACCAGAAATGTAGTCAATTTCTGATAGATTTATGTTGTTTTTTACAAATGCAACAAATTCATCTATTGTAGTTTTGTATATTTCGTTAGAGTTGTATTGTGCAAATGTTTTTTCAAAAACATCTTTTGGTAAGTCGTATTTTGTAGAGTTTTCTAATTCTTCGTCAATAAATGCAAGTAAAGAATTTGCATCATCCTCACTTCCATATAAAAATTGAGCATTCATGAAATAAGGTCCTATTTTTCCAGATGTGTACCAAAATGGTTTGTCTTCAGGACTTATTCTGAATGCGTTTGTTTGAAATAGATATGTAATTAAGTTGCTCATAGTTTTTCCATCCTTTCTTATTTTGATTTGTTGTTTTATATATTTAGTAAATTTGCTAAAACAATATTAATTTATTTGAAGTGAAAAGTCAAGGTAAAGTATAAAAACTAAATTTAAAAAAATTGTTGAAATATGAAATATGCAATGCTATAATTCAAATGATCTGTGAAAACAGTAAATAAAAAATTCACAAAAGGAGATGTAGATTATGCAAATTAAAGTATTAGCATCAACCAAAGTAGGCTACACAATGCCAAAAGAAGAAGCAATTAATTTTTCTGGAAAATCAGCTGGAATATGTTATATGCCTGATAGTATTGATACATTATTTTCAGAGCCAACAGAAAAAACTGAGAAAAGAGCAAAGGGAACTTTAAACTCAGGACATCACAGTGTTTTTGGTCATGTAACCTACAACTTATCATTAGAGGGAATTCCTAAAATCTTAGCTATGATTTTAAATAATGAAAAGATGTATAACACATCTGAAAAATCAGCAAGATACACTAAGATGGAACCTTCTGAAAAGGAAGAAAAATTGTATGAAAAATGGATTGATATTTATCAAAAAGTGATTTTAGAAGAATATCCTGAAATTGACGAAAAGAAAGTAAAAAAACTTGCAATGGAAAATGCTAGATACTTAATAAGTGTTTTTACACCTGCAACAATAATGGAATACACTGTTAACTTTGGACAGCTAAATTATATTGCTCATTGGTTTGAAAACTTCATTAAAAATGCGGAAGATACTGCATTTAATGTTAAGTTGAAAAAGGTTTTTAAAGAGTTTAATGAACAGATAAGTGATTTATTAGTTCCAGAGCTAAATTCTGATGTTAAAGGAAGAACGATTTCATTGTTTGCAAAAAGAAAAAGGGAAGAAGAATTTGGTGAAAACTACTGTGTAAATTATCAAGGTACATTTGCTGAACTTGCTCAGGCTCAAAGACATCGTACATTATATTATGAAATTTTCATTCCTGAAGAGCATAAGTATTTTGTACCACCTATTATTAAAGGTACAGCTTATGAAGAAGAATGGATAAAAGACATTACAAGCCTTGACGATGAGTTCCCTCAGGGATTATTGCTTGATATCAACGAGAGAGGAACAGTAGAAAATTTTGTGATGAAATGCCAAGAAAGATTATGCGGAGCTGCTCAGTTGGAAATAGCACTTCAGACTAAAGAAATTCTTAACAGATATATGGAAAATACAAAAGATTCTAAAAAAACAATTTATGAGTACTTAGTTCCTTATTCAAAAGGAGCAAGATGCACATTTCCAGGTTTCAAATGTACTTTACCTTGCATGTGGGGTGCTAAACGAGGAATTGATAGGAAAATTTAATCATATTTTTTTATGGCACAATTTTGGGGTTGACTCAAATTGTGCCATTTGATTTTTTGAGAGAATTTGGGAAGGTCTCATTAACTAATTCTTTTTCCTTGTAAATTAAAATTTCCCATATTAGTTTGAGCAGCCAAATTCAAAACGTCTCCTTGAACATTTCCGACAATAGTGTATTGAATATTCATCATACCGGCTGCAATTTTTCCTTTCAAAGATAAATTATTTCCGTTAACAACGCCATTATTAAATTCATTTCGTTTTCCCATAACATCAACATATCCGCTTAAAATACTTCCGTTTGTAATTAGTTTAACCAATGCTTTTATATTACCCATTGGTGATTTTACATTAAATTCATATAATCCATCCATATTAATACCTCCTACTTGAATAAATATATTCAATAGTATGTGAAATGTGAACTAAAATTGTTAAGATATTTATTTGACAAAAATATGTTCCTACCTAGACATCATAAGGTTTTTATGATATAAAAATAATGTAGTTATAAAAAGACTTATTTATAGGAATATAAGGGGTTTAATAAGTGGAAGAAATATTAAATAAAGTAGATAATGTAAAAGATTTAAAAAAATTAAATATAAAAGAAAAAGAA
>CAMUZC010000029.1 GCA_947165105.1 uncultured Lachnospiraceae bacterium
TAAAACCGGCCAGTAAGCGTACGGAGTGTTAATTATATTTTCTGTGATTACATAATTTTAATATTTGACGGCTCCCCGCAAACTCCTACTGTATAACCTTAGGAACCTTAAACATATCCCTCTCTTTTTCAGGTGCATTTGCAAGCAACGCTTCTCTATCCTCGAATTCCTCAATTTCATCTTCTCTAAAAACATTAAAATTATCATTAGCTCCAATAGTTTCATCTAATCCTTCAACATTAGCATTTTTAACTATTTCAGCAAAATTCAAAATATCTTCCAAATTCAATCTATAATTATCAATTTCCTCTTCATTAATTTTTAAATCTGATAATTTTGCAATATGTAAAAGTTCTTCCCTACTTACTTGCATAAAATTCATCTCCTTTATTTATTCACAATTTGTCTCTAATTATATAACTTTTTTGGCTAAAAAACAAGCATTTATAAAAAAAAGCCTTGATATTGTGCTATCAAGGCTTTTTCTTTATTCATACCACTCACTATCATCATGATATATGTCGAAATCTGCATCCCCTTCAATCCAATCTATCTCTAACTTGCCTTCGTCAGGATTATGCTGAACTGATGGGCCATTTTTCTTTTGTAACTCCTGAACAACAGGGATTACTTTTCTGTCGTCCATAATCTTTGGATTCCTTTCATAAATTTCAACTATAACACTTAGTTATATGAATGATAAATTTATGCTAACATTCTTGTCGATTTTTGTCAAATATCATTTTGAACTAATATCTGTCCCAACTTTTAAAAATTTAAAATTTTCTCCGTCCCCAATTTACAAGTCTTCACTATCCAAAATAATAGTAACAGGTCCATCATTTAACAATTCAACTTTCATGTCAGCACCAAAAACTCCAGTTTCAACTCCATATCCATTTTCTTTACACATTCTTACAATATATTCATATAATTCATTAGCATACTCCGGCTTTGCAGCGTTTACGAAAGATGGTCTATTTCCTTTTTTACAATCCGCATATAATGTAAACTGAGATACTAATAAAAGTTTTCCATCTACATCTTTTAATGATAAATTCATTTTATCATTTTCATCACTAAAAACTCTTAAATTTAATAATTTTTTTATCATTAAATCAGCAATTTCTTTTGTATCATTGTGTGTTATTCCTATTAACACCATAAATCCATTATCAATTTTTCCTTCAATTTTATCATTTACTTTCACGGTAGCTCCGTTAACTCTTTGAATTACAAATCTCATTAAATCATTTCTCCTTTTAATCTAGTCAAATACATTTTCATATTATCATTAAAATTACATTTTATCAACTTATCAATAAAATGATAACTATCTGATAAAAAAATCCCTATTATGAAAAAAAATCACCCCCAGAACAACTGGGAGCGATTAATAAATTATTAGATTTCGTCTTCGTCAGATTCCATATCCTCTGCCCCTTCAAGCATTCTTTCCTCAAGGATTTCAGAATACTTGTCAAGGTTGCCGTCAACATCTCTGTATATTTGAGCATGCTCCAGCATTGCGTTGTATATGCCCTCGGCATCCTCATGAACATATACCTCTTCCTCCATGTCTGCATCAAGAATATCGTCGCCTACATCTAAAGTGTCGAAGTACTGCTCATTTTCTTCAATCTTTTTTCCGTCCTGGTATACATCGATGTTTATACCATCAGGTACAAGGTTGATACAAGAGCAAGCGTCTGTTGTTATAACAGATACCCGTCCGTGAGTAGACATAACTTCTTCCATTTCTGAGAAAACTTTGTAGTTGGCCATAAAATGGCCTCCTCTCTAAATTTATTTTGCATAACGGTGTACGCAATATAATTATGTTAACATTTTTACTTGAATTTGTCAAACTATTTAACTAATTTTCTTAAATCTTCTTCATTAAATAAGTATTTCTTATTGCAAAAATGACATACTAACTCTGCTTTACCATCTTTTTCAATTATATCTTTAATCTCGTCTTTACCAATAGTAATAAGGTTTCTTTCCATTTTTTCTTTTGAACAATTACACTCATAATGTGGAATTAAATCATCTTCAAAATACATTAGATTTTGATCTCCTGTAACTATTTCAGCAATTTCGATTAATTCTTTTCCATCATCTAACATTTTACTAATGCTATCCGCATTTTTTAATGCTTCTTCTATCTTTACTATATCTTCTTCTGTTGCATCTGGCATTAAAGTAATCAAATAACCTCCTGCTGCTCTTACACCATTTTTGTCTACTAATACTCCTAATGCAACAACTGTTGGAGTTTGTTCTGATTTAGCAAAATAATTTGTAAAGTCTTCTGCTATTTCTCCAGAAACTATTGGTGTCATTCCAACATATGGTTCTTTCATTCCAATGTCTTTTATAATATATATCATTCCGCTTTTTCCAACAGCTTCACCAACATTTAATTTTCCATTTTCTGGATTTAAAGGAATATCTACATGTGGATTTGAAACATATCCTTTAACATTTCCATTGTTATCTGCTACAACAGTCATCGCACCAATAGGTCCATTCCCCTTTACTTGAGTTGTAATTGTTCCTTTTTCACCTTTCATTTCTTTTCCTAGTAAACTTGTTATTGTAAGCAATCTTCCTAAAGCTGCAGTCGCAGTTGGACTTAAATCATGCAATTTACGTGCTTCTTCAACCATATTCGTTGATTTAATACATCTAACATTTACTTTTCCATTATGTGCTAAACAGCTAATTATTTTATCATTATTCATTAATTTCACCTCATATTTTTTTACATTTCCTATAGTTATATCACATTTTTCATATTTAAACAATGTTTAAAGCCTATATTTCATAAGTAAATTTGATTTTTTTATTTTTTCTTATTTTACAAATTTATTGTCATAATTTACTAGACTTTTGCATATATATATGTTATACTAAGTTGTCGCTATGTGCGTTTAGTAAATAACGGATGGAGGAATAATTTCCATGTTTAATCAATTTCCTGGCTATTCAGAACAAGAAATAGCTGAAGCTCGCAAAAAGGTGAAGGAACTAGCCAATGAAGCAAAAAAAGCAATTAAAGGGCAGAATCGTCAAAATCTCAAATCAACAATGGATGATGTAGAAGAATATTATAACACTGCACCAACTTGTTGTAGAAAAGATTTAAGAAATATTCTGTTTGACCTAGGGAAACACTTAGCGAAAGTATCTTAATTTTAAAAGCAGAGGGCACTCCCTCTGCTTTTTCCTTTTATATATAATAAATTTAAATCTCTTTTCCATAATAAGCATCTAGTAAAATTTCCTTTAATTCAGCAACCAATGGTAAACGTGGATTTGCAGTAGTACATTGATCTTCGAAAGCTCTATCTGCAAGCATATCTACCTTTGCTAAATACTCTTCTTCTGAGATTCCTGCTTCTTTAAATGATGCTGGAATATTTAAATCTTTATTTAATTTTTGAATTTCTTTTATTAAAGATGAAACTCCTTCTTCAACTGTTGAAGCATCAAATCCCATTTTTCTTGAGATTTCTGCGTATTTTTGGTCTGCTATAAAATATTCATATTTAGGGAATGAAACAAACTTTGTAGGTTTGCTTGCATTATATTTTATAACATAAGGTAATAAGATTGCATTTAATCTTCCATGTGGTAAGTGGAACTCTGCACCTAATTTATGTGCTAATGAATGGCAAACTCCTAAAAATGCATTTGTAAATGCCATACCTGCTATTGTACTTGCATTATGCATTTTTTCTCTTGCATACTTATTTGTTCCATTATTATACGCTTCTCTTAAATTTTTGAAAACTAATTCAACAGCTTTTTCGGCCAATCCATCTGTATAATCAGATGCCATGTTTGAAACATATGCTTCTAATGCATGTGTTAAAACATCCATACCTGTATCTGCTGTAATAGATTGAGGTAAACTCATTACTAGGTCTGGATCAACAATTGCAACATCTGGTGTTAATTCATAATCTGCTAATGGATATTTTTTGTTAATCTTTTTATCTGAAATAACAGCAAATGATGTAACTTCTGAACCTGTTCCTGATGTTGTTGGAATTGCAACCATTTGAGCTTTTACACCTAATTTAGGGAATTTGTATGTACGTTTACGAATATCCATAAATTTAAGTTTCATTCCTTCTGGATCTGCATCTGGATGTTCATAGAATAACCACATTCCTTTTGCAGCATCTATTGCACTTCCTCCACCTAGAGCTATAATAACGTCTGGCTTAAATTCATTCATCATTTGAACACCTCTATTTACTGTTTCAAATGATGGATCTGATTCAACATCTGAGAATATTTCAGAATGAACATAATCAGCTCTTTTTCTTAAATGATATAATATTTTATCTACATAACCTAATTTAACCATACCTGGATCTGTAACTATGAAAGCTCTTGTAATTTCAGGCATTTTTTCTAAATATTGAATTGAACCTGCTTCAAAATAAATTTTATCTGGAATTTTAAACCATTGCATATTAACCCTCCTCTTAGCAACTCTTTTTACATTTATTAAATTAACACTTGATACATTTGCAGTTGTTGAGTTTCCACCAAATGTTCCACAACCCAATGTAAGTGATGGCATATTTGTATTATAAATGTCACCAATTGCACCATGTGTTGATGGTGAATTAACTATAATTCTTCCAGCTTTAACTGTTTCTGAGAATTTTAAGATTGTTTCATCATCTTCTGAGTGAATAACTGCTGAATGTCCTAATCCTCCAAACTCTATTAATTTTTCTGCTAAATTAATACCTTCATCTGCGCTATCAACAATGTAATATGCAAGAACAGGGCTTAGTTTCTCTTTTGAAAATGGATATTCTACTCCTACCCCATTTTCTTGTAAAACTAAAACTTTAGTTTCTTTTGGAACTTCGAAACCTGCTTTTTTAGCAATATTATATGGACTTTTTCCTACTATATCTGCATTTAAAGCGCAACCTTTTTCCTCAATAAACATACTGCATTTTAATTGTTCTGTTTGCTCTGGAGTCATAAAATAGCATCCAGCTTGTTTCATTAATCTTTCAAATTCATCTTTAATTTCTCTATCAACAATAACAGATTGTTCAGATGCACAAATCATACCATTATCAAATGATTTTGATAAAACTAAATCATTTACAGATGTCTCTAATTTGGCTGTTTTATCAATATAGCAAGGTACATTTCCAGGTCCAACTCCAAGTGCTGGTTTTCCGCATGAATATGCAGCTTTAACCATTCCTGTTCCACCTGTTGCTAAAATTAAGTTTACGTCTGGATGATTCATTAAATAATTTGTTGCTGTTATTGATGGTTCTTCAATCCATAATATACAGTTTTCAGGAGCACCTGCTTTAATTGCAGCGTCTCTAACTGTTTTTGCTGCTTCAACACTACATTTTTGTGCTGATGGATGGAATCCAAAAATAATAACATTTCTTGTTTTTGCTGCTATTATTGATTTAAACATTGTTGTTGCAGTTGGGTTTGTAACAGGTGTTACCCCTGCAATTATTCCAACTGGTTCAGCTATGCTAACATATCCTTCCTCTTCATTTTCATCTATTACTCCGACAGTTTTGTCATATTTTATACTATGATAAATATATTCTGTTGCAAACATATTTTTAGTAATCTTGTCCTCATATATTCCACGACCTGTTTCTTCAACAGCCATTTTAGCAAGTTCCATGTGTCTTTCTAAACCAGCCATAGACATTGCTTTTATAATATTGTTTACTTGGTCTTGGTCTAACTTTAAGTATTCCTCTGATGCCTTTTTTGCTTTTGCTACTAAATCATCAACCATAGATTTAATACGCATTTTTTCTTCTTCGCTAATTTCTTGTGCCATGTTTTACTTCCTCCTTTTTGTGCCATTGGGGACGTAGATTTGTGGCATTATATTTCAAATATAATCTCCACCACAATGCCCAATGATGTATCACAATTATTATATATTATTCCCTTTTTTTGTCAACAATTTTCCATTGACATTTTTCGAGATTTTTATGGTATTTAAAACATTAAATTTTTTAATAAAATAATAAAAAAACAGAAGAATAAATCTATTCTTCTGCCTTTGAAAATCACCTTGCAATTGCATAAAACAAAACTGTAAGCACAACGACATCAATGAATTTCATAATGTTGGTTGCAACAAATTGTTTATCTGATGAACTCCAGTTTTTCATTATAAATTCCCCCTTGTGGTAATCGTATATTTTTAATAGGTAACTATTGTACCATAAAACCATTCAAATTTCAAGTTTTAATTCAATTTTTCGTTCGCCAATAATCGACATATTCCAACATTCTACTTTCCTAAAATAGCTCCATAATACTCATGTTCTTTACATTTTACAACTTTGGTAAGATTTTTATCAGCTTCATTTTTTCTTATTTTGCTCAATTGCTTTATTAGCTTTTTTTACTTTTATATTAGTAATAGCTAACAATAAACTCAAAAGAACTATTATTATTAAAAGTGTTATTACGCATATTATAAAAAACAGTATCACTTCGTATCCCTCCTAAAACTTTTCCTCTTTTTATTCTAATATTCTGTTTTATTGCTTATTATTTTTTCATTATATCAAATAATTTTTATAATTAAAACATCTTTTTTAATTTATTTTAGTACATTTTAACAATTCTATTGGCATTTTCAAAAAATTGTAGTATAATAACCACAATATTCAATTTACAGAAAGGACTGATATACAATTATGGCATATGATTTTAAAAATATAGAACAAAAATGGCAACAATATTGGGACGAAAACCATACATTTAAAACAGACGTATGGGATTTTTCAAAACCAAAATATTATGCTTTAGACATGTTCCCTTACCCATCAGGACAAGGTCTACACGTTGGACATCCAGAAGGATACACAGCAACAGACATCATGTCAAGAATGAAAAGAATGCAAGGTTACAATGTACTTCACCCAATGGGATGGGATTCATTTGGATTACCTGCTGAGCAATATGCAATTAAAACAGGTAACCACCCTGATATATTCACAAAACAAAATATTCAAGTATTTAAAAAGCAACTTAAAATGCTTGGTTTATCTTTTGATTGGGATAAAGAATTATCAACATGTGATCCTGATTACTATAAATGGACACAATGGATTTTTATTCAATTATATAAAGATGGATTAGCAAAATATGTTGACATGCCTGTTAACTGGTGTGAAGAATTAGGAACAGTTTTGGCTAATGATGAAGTTATCGATGGAAAAAGCGAACGTGGTGGATTCCCTGTTGTAAGAAAAAATATGAAACAATGGGTATTAGATATTCCAGCATATGCTGAAACTTTACTTGAAAACTTGGATGATTTAGATTGGCCTGAATCAACTAAAGAAATCCAAAGAAACTGGATTGGTAAATCTGTTGGAGCTCATGTTAAGTTCAAAGTTGCTAACCACGAAGGCTTAGATTTCACTGTATTTACAACAAGATGTGATACATTATTTGGAGCTACTTATTGTGTTTTAGCACCAGAAAATGAATTAGTAAAGAAAATTACTACTCCAGAACAAGCTCAAGCTGTTGAAGATTACATTAAACAATGTAGTAGTAAATCAGATTTAGAGAGAACTGAATTAAATAAAGAAAAAACAGGTGTATTTACTGGTGCATATGCTATAAATCCTGTAAACAATAAAGAAATTCCAATTTGGATTGCAGATTATGTTTTAGCATCATATGGAACTGGAGCAATTATGGCTGTTCCTGCTCATGACGAAAGAGATTATGCATTTGCAACAAAATTCGGATTAGATATTATTCCTGTTCTTGAAGGTGGAGATGTTTCTAAAGAAGCTTTCACAGAAGATGGATTACATATTAATTCTGAATTTTTAAACGGATTAAATAAAGAAGACGCTATAAACAAAATGCTTTCATGGCTTGAAGAAAAAGGTATTGGAACTAAAAAAATTAATTATAAATTACGTGAATGGATTTTTGCTCGTCAACGTTACTGGGGTGAACCTATTCCAATTGTACATTTTGAAGATGGAATGGAAACAATTGATGAGAGTGAATTACCTTTAGTTCTTCCTGAACTTGAAGATTACGCTCCATCTAAAACAGGTGCATCTCCTCTTGAAAAAGCCACAGATTGGTTAAAATATGAAAAAGATGGAAAGATTGGAAAACGTGAAACAAGTACAATGCCTGGAAGTGCAGCATCTAGCTGGTATTTCTTAAGATATATTGATCCACATAATGATAATGAATTTGCAAATAAAGAATTGCTAAAACACTGGTTACCAGTTGATTTATATATGGGTGGACCTGAACATGCAGTTGGTCACTTATTATATTCAAGATTTTGGAACAATTACTTATACAATAAAGGCTTGGTTCCTGTTAAAGAACCATTTGCAAAACTACGTCATCAAGGTATGATTTTAGGTGCAAACGGTGTAAAAATGAGCAAATCATTAGGAAATGTTGTTAATCCAGATGATATGGTAAATGAATTTGGTGCTGATAGCTTACGTATTTATGAAATGTTTATGGGACCAATTGAGGCTTCTAAACCTTGGGATCCAAAGGGTATTGATGGTTCTAAAAAATTCTTAGATAGAGTTTGGAGATTATTTGCTGAAAGTGATAAAATTCAAGATACTGAAAGCACTGAATTAGAAAAAGTTTATAATGCTACAGTTAAGAAAGTTACTAACGACTATGAAACAATGAACTTCAATACTGCTATTAGTCAGTTAATGATTTTCATAAATTCAGCATATAAAGCAGAAGTTCTACCTAAAAAATATGCAGAAGGATTTGTTAAATTATTAAACCCTGTTGCACCACATATTACTGAGGAATTATGGAATACAGCATTAGGGCACAATGGTTCAATCGCCTATGAAAAATGGCCTGAATATGATGAAGCAAAAACAATTGATGATGAAATTAACATTCCAGTTCAAGTAAATGGAAAACTAAGAGCTAACATTGTTGCTCCAATAAATTCTGATGAAGAAACAGTTAAACAAATTGTTCATGCAAATCAAACAATTATTAACAACATTGAAGGAAAAACTATTGTTAAAGAAATTTATGTAAAAAATAAGATTTATAATATTGTTGTTAAATAAATATAAAAATAAACTAGTTACCAAAAGTAACTAGTTTATTTTTATTTGGATAGTAGCTTTTTCTCCCTTTTGAATGCATATGCCTCTAATTTCTTTCAAAATCTCAAGTGATGTATTATATTCATCCTCATCCCATACATGACCATATTGATCTTGTAGAATTTCAGAATACTTTATAATAAATTCACCTGTTTTTAGCATATATCTCCGTAACTCTTTTGCATTTTGAAAGCATATTTCTTTTATTACACCAATTTGAAATACATTACTTTCTTTTTTACATATTCTTAAAATCTGTTCAACATCATAGTCTGTGTTCCATACATCTTGATATTTGTAATATGTTTCAATAAATTCCTTTACTGTAATATCTAAAGCATGTGTTTGATGAAATCTTAGAATTGCTTTTTTCACCATACCAAGACATAAAAGAAGTGCTATAAAGAGTATAACCTTTTCAAAAGTCATTTAAATTCAGCCTCCTTAGAATTAATTAATCTTTTAAGGATTTATTTGTTAGCTTTTAATAAATATATTTTATCACAATTCTTCTCATTTATCAATAATGCTATTTTTTTATTGTATAATTATTAACTTCCGCTCCTATTAAAATAATATACATACAAAAATAAACCCACATCATTGCTAATACAATTGTTGTTAAACTTCCGGTACATTATTGAAAAACCTTTAAACGTTTCTAAATATACTGAAAATATTGATGAAATTATAAACCATCCAACAGACGCAACTATTGCTCCAGGAATTTGCTTTCTTATTTTTTGTTTGTGACCCGGAACAAATTTATAAATCAACAATAAAATAACAAATAAAACAATATATATTGCCATTTTAGAAAAATGAACAATATTTAAAATATTATTTGAAATATTGTATTTGTATTTTAATATATCAACTATACTATTTCCAAAAACTGAGAGTACTAGAACTGAAATAATTGCTAAAACAAAAAACACAGTTAAAATTAATGACTTAATTTGTATTTTTAAAAAATTATTTTCTTTATCCGTTTCATATATATTATGCAATCCTTTTGATAATGCATAAAACCCTCTTTTGGCAGACCATAATACAAATATTGCAGAAATTGAAACAGTACCTACTGATTTGGAATAAACCTCCTGTATTATTCCCATTGTAATATCAGTCATGGTATCTGGCATTACATTTTGAATAATAGAAAACAACAATTCTTTTGAAATATACGTATACTGTATTAACGTTACTATAAGCATAATAAACGGGATAAATGAAAGAACTGTATAATAGGCACATTGAGCAGTGTATTCACTAATATGATGATTATCTAATTTTTCACAGAAAGACTTAATATTATTCCAAACTAGTTTCATATATTTTCCCTCCAATATAAATAAAATTATACAACAAAAACAGTCTTTTATTATTTATTCCAAAAAGACTGTTCTATACTTACAAATTAGAAATTATATATTCTGCAACATCTCTTCCTGCTCTAGCTGCCCATGCCACTGTGGATTTGTCTTTGGCAATATCTCCACCTGCAAAAACGTTTTTCATAGATGTTTCATGATTTTCGTTAACTATAATATAACCATTTTTATCACATTCTATTCCAAGACTATTTACTATTTTTTCTTCTGGCATAGAACCAATTGCCATAACAACGTAATCCATATCTAATTCAAAATTACTTCCATCTATATTAACAGGAGATAGTCTTTTTTCTCCATCTTTTTGAATCAATTCTGTTTGTATGCATTCAATTTGCTTTACTTTATTTTTCTTCAAATCACAATCATTTTGATTGTTTCCAAGAATTTTAACAACATTGGTTTGAAACAAAAACTCTATTCCCTCATTTTTGGCATCTTCTATTTCTTTTGTTTCAGCTGGCATTTGCTCCTCTGCTCTTCTGTAGATAATATATACCTTTTCAGCACCTTTTTTATTTATTGTTCTAGCACAATCCATTGCAACATTTCCACCACCAATTACTGCTACTTTTTTTCCTTTGTAATCTGGGTGTGTATCAAATTCTAGTAATGAATTTCCTCCATATACTCCATCTAATTCTTCCCCTTCTATTCCCATCTTCCATGGTATATTTGCACCTATTGAAATAAATACTGCATCATATTGTTTTTTTATTTCTTCTAAACTAATATCAGTTCCTAACTCTTGATTTAATTCAACTTTTATTCCCAAATTAATTATTTTATTAATAGTACTATCTAAAGCTTCTCTTGGTAATCTAAATTCTGGAATTCCATGTCTTAATAATCCACCTAGTTTATCCTTTTTTTCGAAAATTGTTACTTGAATTCCCGCTCTTGCAAGAAATGCCGCACATGTAAGACCTGCTGGTCCACTACCTATTATTGCAACTTTTTTTGAATTATCTGTTTTAAGCTTGTCCAAACAATAATCGTTTTCAATAGCTTTATCCCCAATGAAAGTTTCTAAAGTTCCAATACTAACAGGATTAGATTTTATTCCTCTAACGCATTTTCCCATACATTGACTCATGTGAGGACAGATTCTTCCACAAACTGATTCTAATACCGTTGTTTTGCTTAATACTTTATATGCCTGTTCATAATTTTCTTCTTTTATGTTTTTTATAAATTCCGGAATATCGTTTCCTAGAGGACATCCCTTTTGACATGGCTTTACTTTACAATTTAAACAATAATTAGCTAACTCTTTTACATTTATATCATTCATTTTTTTCTCCATAATCTATAGTTTATTTTTATTATATAAGAACATATATACTATT
Organism: uncultured Lachnospiraceae bacterium; assembly: GCA_947165105.1. Next base: position 11,917 of record CAMUZC010000029.1, read on the forward strand.
TCAAGTCTGTTATTACAAAGATATTATAGCTGTTCCTAAACCATAATTCTTACCATCACCCCTACAAGAATTAACAATATCCTTATTGCACAAACTACAAATACCGCAATCATAAATATTTTCATCTTTTATTCCACAATTTATAAGCAAAGTTTTCGTGATTAAAACCGTATCAATTCTCCACGTATCAACTCCACTTCCATCTTTTCCAACGTATTCAATAAATTCATTTAATCTATTGGTATATCCAAAAATCTCATCACATAGATTTTTAACATCTTCCTTTACCTCAAAGTGACATTTTCTAATACTAGGGCAAATACATATAATAATATCTCCCGGATTACATCCATAATTTTGTATCATAGCATTAACCCCATTAACAGCAATCTTAGCAAACGTACCTCTCCATCCAGAATGAACATTTCCAATTACTTTTTTTACAGGATCATATAATAACAATAAGATACAATCGGCATTAGAAGAAGCTAAAGATACTCCATTAAGATTTGTAACCAATCCATCAACATCTTTAAACTCTTCTTCCTCAATACTCATTTTTTCAGGTACTTTATCCACAACTTTTACACAATTAGTATGAGTCTGATTAGCCTTAACAAGTGTGTTACTATCAACCCCTATCACATCACAAAAATCAATATAATTTTCAATAGAAGTCTGACGTCTCTCCAAACTTACTACACCAGGTCTAGTATTAAAAAAATGTGGTTTCAACGTATACGCATGCTTTACCCCTAAATCATTCAAAACCCTAAACTGCAAAAACTCAAACCCATTTTTTCTTCTATGAACAACCACCTCATTACTCAAATCTTTCAAGCAATATCCCACCTTTTTTATTATTTTAAAAATTTTAAATATCCAATACTACATTTACTCGGAGAAAAAATATATTATTCCGCAGTGGAGTGCGCAGTTTGGCGCTCCACACCAATGTCTTTCTCCAAAAATCAACGCCAGCAAACGAACGGAGGAATAATATATTTTTTCTCTCGGCAACACACCCTAACAAAAATATTAAAAACTAATCCTGCATCATCTCCAGCACAGCTTCCTTCTCCGCATTTGCAATATAATTAAACCCATTCGTACAATCGGCCCCATTAAAATTGCAAACCGCCTTATATGCACAAAAATCACATGGAGTCTTCTTATTCCTAATATTATAATACGGTTTAATATCAATGTTCCCACTTAAAATTTCATCAGAAATCTGCTTAATAATCTTATTAGTGTACTTTTGTAAATACTCAAACTGTTTTCTGCTAACTGAACTAGAACGAGTATTACTTAAAGTACCATCTTTTCCAATATATGCAGGAACTACATTTGAAGCACCTGAATCTAAATTAGTATCCATCATTTTAACCACATCAACATCTGCCAAAATTAGGCCCTGCATTTTAAACTGTTTGCGAATTTTTTCTTCAATTTCTTCCTGAGATAAGCTTTGCTTTGACTTAACAACAGGATCAATCAAATTAAAATATAGTACACCTGCAGGCATTAAATCTTCTGCTTCGCAAACTGCATCTAAATATGTAATAAGCTGTAATTGAAGTCCAGCATAAACTTGGTTTAAATCAATATTTTTAGCAGAAGATTTATAATCTATGATGCGAACATATTTATCACCATCTAATTTAGCAATATCAATTCTATCAATTTTTCCAGTTATTTCAACCTTTTTACCACTATCTAATTCCATAACTATTGGTGGATATTCTTTTCCTTCTTTAAACTCTACTTCATTGCCTAAAACCTCAAACTTGCTATACTTAAGGCTTTCCACAATATATTTCATAGACCTAAAAATTACTTTTTTCAAACGCATGCTTAAAGACTTATATTTTGGTGAACTTGTAAAAATATAATTTTTATTCAAACCTAATTTTTCTTCTATAATTTCTTCTACTAAATCTTGAATTTGTGCATCTTCCAACTCTTTAATATCATATGATTTTTCCTTAATATTATTAAAAAATGTATCAATAACATCATGCATAAATGTTCCTGTATCTACTGGATTAATTTTAAAATTATCTTTTTCTGACAACTTTAATCCATACTTTAAATAATAGGCAAAATGGCATGCTTGATACTGTTCCAACCTTGATACACTTGTCCTTAGAGTATCTCCATACATTTTTGAAATGTTCTTTTCATTTATTTTCTCTGGTTTATTATTATATAAAAGTGCTTCCATAGCTTTTTCAAGCTTGTATTTCCATGCTTTATTGTTTCTATAATAATTATAAACCTCTACCCATTTATCTTCTATTTCACCTGTATCTCTGTATTCACCTAATTTATTTAACAACTCATCAAATGTAGTATTTTCAATTAAAACTTCTGATGTTCTTTCAATAATATCGCTCTCCTCTTCCAACTTTGGAAAAATCTTTTTCATTTTTGAAATTAAAATCGAACCTCTTAAAGTTTTTCCCTCTGAATTTGAAGAAGCATATGATAAAAATAATTTTTCCTCTGCAGTAGTAAATGCTTTGTAAATATTAAAATTATCTTCATATAAACTTTCAATTGTATTACGTGCAAGTTCTACCCCATTTTCTTTTAAAAATTGTCTATCATTATCATTAAAAAATCCTTCATTTTTATGAACAGATGGGAACATACCATCATTTAAACCAATTATAAAAATCGCTTTTACCTTATGACTTCTTGACCTGTCAATATCACCAATTATAACTTGGTCTTGAGTTCCAGGAATTTTACCTAAATCACTACTTGCTAAGCCTGTTTTCAAAATTTGCATATATTTATCAAATGAAACTTTTTCATCTCCAAACACAAGAACAATTTCATCTAAAACATTCATTATTATTTTCCAACTAGTTTCATACTGTGCTGCAAACTCTGTCTGTCCTGCAATTTTTAATTCTTCAATTTTTTCTTCAAACTTTTTATCAATCTCATTTTTTATTAAGAAATCATATAAATTTTGAGTAATAGTTTTTACATCATTAGTTCCAGATAAATTATCTTTGAACTCTAATAATGGATTAACTACCATTCTTCTCATCTCACGGATTCTTTCAATTTGCTCTTTATTTGTATCGTCCTCATCTTTAAAATTCCATTCAGATTTATACCATTTATTGTTTTTTATTCCCCATTTTTGGCAATAATTTTCTAACATGAAAATTTCATGCTTACTGAAGTCTAAGAAACCAGTTTTTACGTAATTTAAAACAGACTCATATGACCAATTTCTTGCAAATATTTCTAATATTGATAATATATATTTTACAATAATGTTTTGGCTTAAGTCTTTTTTCTCATCAATAAATACAGGTATTTGATATTTATTAAATACAACTTTTACCAAATTTGAATAAACATCTAATCCCTTTGTTATTACTGCAATATCTTTGTATCTATAATTATTATTACGAACTAATTTCACAATATTTATTGCCACATTTTCAATTTCAGAATATTGATTATTAGCCAAAAATAGCTTAATGTTATCTGGCTTTTCATCATATTTTTTATATGGTATTGCATATAAATTTTTTTCTAAATGTTGAAGCTCCTTATTTTTAAATCTATAAACATTGCTTAAATGAACAGGTTCATCTATGGCAATTCCGCCTTCCTCAGCAACTTCAAACAATCTAGTTATAGTCAATTTATTTGAATAAAAAACATCACTTTCTGGTGAAATGCTATCTTCAATTGAATCAGAACAAATAGCGATGTTTACTTGACTTGCAGCCATTGCAAGTTGTTTTATTATTTCATATTCTTGTTTAGTAAAGCCTACAAATTCATCAATGTATATTAGTGTATTGTTAAAAATGTCAACATCACCTAATTGATTTGCTAAATTCGTTAAATTATCATTTTCATCAATATAACGGTTCTCTATTTTATTCTCGAATTCACTATACACTTGTAAAATATCTTGGATTTTTAACTTTAAATAATTATCATCTGTTTCATCCATCATTTTCTTTAAATCATCAACCAAAACACCATGTTTCTTAAATTCTGTAATTTGATCTATGATAAGTTCTATGTTTTCATCTGATTTACCAAGAAACTTTAGTTTACTTTTTTTTCCACATAAAATATTATAAATAAGCATAGCTTTACCAGAATTTGAAATACTAACCTTTGCGGTACCGCCAACCTCAGCAGCTACCCTATATGCCATTCTGTTAAAAGTTAAAACCTCAGCATTTAAAACAGCAGAATTACCTAATGTTTCAAGTAACTTCTTTTCTGCTGTAAACGAAAACTGTTCAGGAGTAATTATATAAATCTTTTTTCCACAATTCATTAACTCTTTTATTTCATTAAAGATAAATTCACTCTTACCAGAGCCAGATTTACCATAAATTAATCTTATTGACATTTTTTAATTCCTTTCTTTTTGAATTTTTTCAACAATTGGGACGGTTCTGTTTGTTGAAAATTTAACCCCCGCGTTTCCAAAAAAACAAATACTGCTGTGCAATACCTTGCAAATTTCCAAACTTTTCATTTGCTAAACTCAAAACTAGTTTTTTATCAACCTTATTTTCATCTTCATTATGAATATACAAATCATTCATAACTCTTCTCACCCACACATCAATTGGAAAAACATCAAACCTTTTTAACGTTGAAAACAATAAGATACAATCAGCTACTTTAGGTCCAACACCTGGTAGTTTCAAAAGTTCATCTCTAACTACCTGCGTATCTTTTTCACTATGTAACTTTTCAAAATTTACTTTTCCATTTACCACCATTTGAGTTGTCTCATATACTCTAACATCTCTAAAGCCTAAACCAAGATTTCTTAAATCTTCTACACTTGCTTTACTTAACTGTGCTGGAGTAGGAAAAGTATAATATTCTTCCCCATTGAATTTAATTCTATTTCCATACCTTTTTGATATTCTTTCAATAATTCCTTTAATTCTAGGAATATTATTATTAGCTGATATAATAAAAGAAATAATTGTCTCCCATAAATCTTGATTAAGCAAACGAATTCCATCACCATATGCGATACTTTTATCCATATGTTCATCAATTTTTCTCAGCTTTATCTTTATTTTTTCATAATCTCTATTCATATCAAAATAATCATTAAAAAGACTTTCTAAATCATCATTTCCATAACTTTTGACATAAACATCATTATCCACCATTTTTATATATATAACATTTTCTTTAACAACACCTATGTAGTCACCGTCATCATTCTTATTCCACCTAAAACACTGACCGCACTCAAAAATGTGTTCCAAATTAAACGATTTTACATTCTTTACAACTAAATTTTGCTCTTTCATACTATCACTTTTCCAATCCATTTTTTCCTCAACTTAATTATATAAAAAAG
>CAMUZC010000030.1 GCA_947165105.1 uncultured Lachnospiraceae bacterium
ATAAATAAATAAAAAATAAATAAATAAAAAATAAATAAATAAATAAATAAAAAATAAATAATAAAAATTAAATAATAAAAAATTAAATAATAAAAAATAAAAACCTCTTCCGAGGTTTTTATTTTTTAAACATTAATTGTAGAATTATTTTTTTCAATATTTTCTGAATTAATAGAAATATTTTCTTTATTTTTCATTTCTAAATTATCTTTAGCAACAGTCATAAATAATTTCAATCTATTAGTTTGATTTGTCTCACTTGCACCTGGGTCATAATCAATAGGAGCAATGTTTGCATCAGGGAATTTACTACGAATAGTTTTAATAACACCCTTTCCTACAACGTGGTTAGGTAAACAAGCAAAAGGTTGAACACAAACAATATTTGGTATTCCATGTTCAATATATTCAATCATTTCTGCTGTTAAGAACCATCCTTCACCAGTTTGATTTCCAATTGATAAAATATCTTTTACTTTATCTTCTAATTCCCAAATATTACATGGTAATAAATATCCTTTTTTTGATTTTTTCAAAGCAGCTACTTCATCTTTTTCAAGAATATCTATTAATTTAATAACTGTTTTAAATATTCCTGCTTTAATACTTCCAGATTTTATTAGTTGATTGAATGTAATTTTATGTGTGCAAATGAATTTAGCAAATCCCATAAAATCAGGTAAAATTACTTCAGCTCCATCTGCTTCTAATTTATTTACAATAAAATTATTTCCAAATGGGTGATATTTAATTAATACTTCACCAACAATTCCAACCTTAGGTTTTTCTATAGAAGTATCTAATTCAATTTTTTCGAAATCTTCAACCATATCATAAATACTTTGTTTAAACTGTTTTAAAGTTGATTTTTCCAATAATTTTTTACATTTTTCCATCCATTCTTCGAATAATTTATTTGATTCGCCTTTATGAACTTCATATGCTCTATTTTTTGTAACTAATTTTTGAAGTAAATCTGCATATACACACATTTTTAGTAAACGTTCCATTAAAGGTATTGTTATTTTAAATCCTGGCATTTTTTCCATTCCAACAACGTTAAATGAGATAACAGGTACATTTGCGAACCCAGCATCTTTTAAAGCTTTTCTTATGAATCCAATATAATTTGTTGCTCTACAGCCTCCACCAGTTTGTGAAATAATTAAAGCTGTTTTATTTAAATCATATTTTCCAGATTCTAAAGCTTCAATCATTTGTCCAGTAACTAATATTGATGGATAACAAGCGTCATTATTTACATATTTTAATCCTGTTTCAACAGTATGACTTGTGCATTCACGTAATAATACTAAATTATAACCTGAAGATCTTACGGCTGACTCTAATAGCTCGAAGTGTATTGGTGCCATTTGTGGACATAGAATAGTATATGTATCTTTCATTTCTTTAGTAAATATTTTTCTATTTACACTATAATCTCCATCGCCTTTTTCTAATTTTGCATTTAATCTCTTATTCATACTAGCTAACAATGAACGAATACGAATTCTTACAGCTCCTAAGTTATTAATTTCATCAATTTTAATTAATGTATACATTTTTCCAAAGCTTGTTAATATTTCTTCAACTTGATCTGTTGTAACTGCATCAACACCACATCCAAATGAATTTAATTGTACTAATTCTAGATTATCAGTTCTACCTACTAAATCAGCAGCATTATATAATCTTGAATGATATGTCCATTGATCAACCGCACGTAAAGGTTTTCTTTCTGTTGTTAGATGACAAACACTATCTTCTGTTAAAACAGATAAGCCTAAGCTTGTAATTAAGGTATCAATTCCGTGATTTACTTCAGGGTCCATATGATATGGTCTTCCGGCTAATACAATACCTTTTAAATTATTTTCTTTTAAATAATTTAATGTTTCTTCACCTTTACGTCTAATATCGTTTTTATAATTTTGATATTCCTCTTCAGCTTTTTTAGCAGCATTTAATAATTCTTTTTTAGTAAAATTATAATTTTTAAATTCTGGTAAATCCATAATAGTTTGAGCAAGTTTTTTAGCATCAAAAGGTAAAAATGGATTTAAGAAATTAATATTTTTTGATTTTAGCTCTTCAACATTATTTTTTAATACTTCAGGATATGATGTAACAATTGGACAATTATATCTGTTATTTGATTCCTTAAATTCTTTTCTTGAATAAGGAATACATGGATAGAAAATTGTAGTAATTCCTGAATTAATTAAACTAATAATATGTCCATGTGAAAGTTTTGCAGGGAAGCAAACTGATTCAGATGGCATAGATTCGATACCTTTTTCATATGTTTTTCTATTACTCTTTTCTGAAATAATTACTCTAAATCCTAAATTAGTAAGGAAAGTAAACCAGAAAGGATAATCTTCATACATGTTTAAAACTCTAGGGATACCAATAGTTCCACGCTTTGCTTCTGTTGCATCCAGAGGTGTGTAATTGAAAGTTCTATCATATTTATATTTAACTAAATTAGGTAAATCTTTTGAATTTGTAACAATACCTTCACCTTTTTCACATCTATTTCCAGTAATACATTTGCTTCCATCATTAAATTTATTAATAGTTAATAAACAATGATTTTCACATCCATTACAACGTACATGTGAAGTTTTAATTTCTAAATTATCTAATTCATCATTTCCTAAAATAGTTGAATGGTATTCCATATCTAAATTTGCTTCATATTGTTGCTTTGCTAAAAGTGCAACACCATAAGCACCCATAAGACCAGCTATATCAGGACGTACAACGTTTTTGCCGACAATTAATTCAAATGCTCTTAATACAGCGTCATTATAAAATGTTCCACCTTGAACAACTATATTATCGCCTAAAGTCTTCATATCTCTAATTTTCATAACTTTTTGAATAGCATTTTTTATTACTGAATATGAAAGTCCAGCTGAGATATCTCCAACAGTATATCCTTCTTTTTGAGCTTGTTTTATTTTTGAGTTCATGAATACAGTACATCTTGAACCAAGGTCAACAGGATTTCTAGCCTCTAAAGCTGAGTTTACAAATTCTGAAATTGATAAATTTAAACTTTTAGCAAATGTTTCTATAAAAGAACCACAACCTGATGAACATGCTTCATTAAGCATAATATTATCAATAGTTCCATTTTTTATTTTGATATATTTCATATCTTGACCACCAATGTCGACAATACTTGTAACATTTGGCATAAATTCTTTTGCAGCAGTATAATGTGCAATTGTTTCTATTTCATTTAAATCAACTTTTAAAGCTGTTTGAATTAATTTTTCACCATATCCTGTAACACCACTAAATCTTATATTTGCGGTATTTGGAATTTTAGAATACAAATCTTTAAGCATTTTAATAACACTATTTAAAGGATTTCCTTCATTACTTCCATATAGTGAATATAATAAATTACCATCTTTATCTATTAATACTAATTTAGTTGTTGTTGAACCAGCATCAATTCCAATATAACAGTCCCCTGAATAAGAAGCTAAGTCCTCTTTTTTTACTGTATCTTTACTATGTCTAACTTTAAAATCTTCATAATCTGCATTTATTGAAAATAAAGGAGCTAATGAAGTTGAAGATTTATCAACAGAGTTTCTTAATACTTCAATTTTGCTGCTTAAATTTTGTGCACTAATTGCTGAAGTTCCTAGGGAATCAAGAGCGGCGCCTTTTGCAACAAATAAATGTGCTTCATTAGGAATAATTATTTGTTCATCTTTTAAATTTAGGGTTTCAATAAATCTATTTCTTAATTCTGACAAGTAATTTAAAGGACCACCTAAAAAAGCAACGTTTCCTCTAATAGGGCGACCACAAGCAAGTCCACTTATAGTTTGGTTTACAACTGCTTGGAAAATAGAAACAGCAATATCTTCTTTGGCTGCACCTTCATTTAATAATGGTTGAACATCGGTCTTTGCGAAAACGCCACATCTAGAAGCTATTGGATAAATTGTTTTATAGTTTTTAGCAAGTTCATTTAAACCGGCTGCATCAGTATGTAATAATGAAGCCATCTGATCAATAAAAGCTCCTGTTCCGCCTGCGCAAGTACCATTCATACGTTGCTCTATAAATTTGTCAAAATAAATAATTTTTGCATCTTCTCCACCTAATTCAATAACTACGTCAGTTTGTGGTATGTATTTTTCAACTGAACGTTTGCATGAAACAACTTCTTGAATAAAAGGTAAATCTAGAAATCTAGCTGCTGACATTGCACCAGAACCTGTTAATGCTATTGTGTAATTATAATTTGGATATTTATTTATTAAATCTTCTAATACTGTACAAATAGTATTTTTAGTATCTGAATAATGACGTTGATAATTTTCAAAAAGTACATTTAATTTTTCATCTAAAACAACGATTTTTACTGTTGTTGAACCTACGTCAACACCAACATGTAATACTGGATTCATATGTGTAAAATCTCCTCTCAAAATATAATATATTTCAAACCTTATTTTATATTGAAATGCGAAATTTGTCAAACGCGAAAATGTCGAAATTTTACGGAAATTTAAATAAATGCCAGATTTAAATTTTTTGAATAAGTATAGCATTTTAAATTTAAAAAATAATAAATATTTTTTTTGTAAAAGTTCTAAAAAAAGCATGTCTAAAATAATATAAATTAAAAGATTAAACAAAGAGAGGAAGATTATTTATGAAAAGTAAAAAATTATATTTTATAGTAATAGGAATTTTGATATTAATTTTAGGAATTATTTTATGGTCATATTTTAATAGAGAAGAAGAGGTAATTCATAAAAATAATGAAATTGTTCCGGAGGCAGAAATTTCTGATGAGCAATTACGTAATACAATTATTTCTTTATTTTATATAAACAAAGATACAGGTGAATTAGAAATTGAAAACAAATTGATAGACGCAAAAAAATTATTAGATAATCCGTATGAAGAATTAATTAAAATATGGTTAGAAGAACCAAATAATAAAAAATTATCTAATAATTGTTCAAAAAATGTTAAAATAAATAGTGTGAAATTAGAAGAAAATTGCGCAATTGTAGATCTATCAAATGAATTTATTGACGAATATCAAGGAACAGATGAACAAATTCCTCAAATGATTTACGGAATTGTAAACACATTAACCGAGTTAACAGAAGTAGATTCTGTAAAAATTTTAATTAATGGAGAAGAAAATAAATATTTGGGTAGTTTTAATTTATCTGAAAAATATTATAGAATTAATAATTAAATAAATAAAAATAAATAAATAAAAATTAAATAAATAATAATAAAATTAATTAAAATATAATTATTAAAAAATAATAAAATAGATAAATTCTATTTTATTATTTTATATAATTTTATATATTTGGAAATGTTTTTAAAATTTCTTAAAAATAATTCTACATCATTTAATGATTTAATTGTGTTTTCCTTTTTTTTATTAAAATCGAATTTTTTCTTTTTTTTATTTTTATCAGAATGATTTTCCTTATAATAATTATTAAAATTTTTATTCATATTATCACTTACCTCTTTAAAAAAAGTAAAATTTATTATATAATATTATGTATAATAAAAAATGTTACAGAAAAAGGTGAGTAAAATTTTAAAAGAAAATGAAAGAATAGATGATTTACAAATAAATAATTTAAAAATAATCCAAAATACTGATGGCTTTTGTTTCGGAATAGATAGTGTACTGCTTTCTGATTTTGCAAAAGATATAAAAAGTGGAAGTACTGTAATCGATTTAGGAACAGGAACAGGGATTATAGGCTTATTAGTATTAGCAAAAACTTCTGCAAAAAATGTAGTAGGAATAGAGGTACAGACTGAAGTTGCTGAAATGGCAGCAAGAAGTATAAAATTAAATAATTTAGAAAACAAATTTAAAATAATTAATTGTGATATTAAAAATGTTCTAGAAAATGTAAAAAGAGAGGAATTTGATGTTGTTGTAACTAATCCACCTTATAAAAAAATAAATACTGGTGGTAAAAATGAAAACGAAAAAAAACTAATTTCTAGGCATGAAATATTAGCAGATGTTTTTGATTTTATAAAAACATCCAAACAAGTATTAAAAGACAAGGGAACATTATACATGGTTCACAGACCAGAAAGATTAGCAGATATTATTTATGCTTTAAGGGAGAACAAAATAGAACCTAAAAAAATAAGATTTGTATATTCAAAAAGGGATAGTAAAGAAGCAAAATTGGTATTAATAAAAGCCGTAAAAAACGGTGGAACTTTTCTTCAAATTGATAATCCTTTATATATTTATGAAGATAATGGAGAATATACATCTGAAATATTAAAAATATATAATAAAAAATAAATAGAAAATGAAAGGAGAAAAAATGTCTAATATAGGAAAATTATATTTAGTAGCAACACCAATAGGAAATTTAGAAGATATAACGTATAGAGCAGTAAAAATATTAAATGAAGTGGATGTAATTGCTGCAGAGGATACAAGACATAGTTTAAAATTATTAAATCATTTAAATATATCTAAACCTTTAATAAGTTATCATAGACATAATGAAGATAATAAAACAGAAGTATTAATAAAAAAACTATTAAACGGTGAAAATATTGCTTTAATAACAGATGCTGGAACACCAGCAATTTCTGATCCAGGAGAAGAAGTAGTAAAGCAAGCAATAGAAAATAATATTGAAATAATTCCAGTGCCTGGGGCATGTGCATTAATAAATGCATTAATAGCTTCTGGAATGAATACCAAAGAATTTATTTTTTATGGATTTTTACCATTAAATAAAAAATTGAGAAAAAATAAATTAGAAGAAATAAAAAAAGAAAATAAAACAATTATTTTATATGAAGCACCACATAAAATAAATCAGACATTAAAAGATTTATTAGACGAAATTGGAAATAGAAATATTGTAATTGCTAGGGAATTAACAAAGATTCACGAAGAGTTTATCAGAGGAACCGTAAGTGAAATTATAGAAAAATATAATGAATTAAAAGGTGAAATAATAATTATAATAGAGGGTAATGATAAATTAGATTCAAATGAAGAATTAAAAGAAATTTTAAATAATATGAATTTAGAAGAACATTATCAATATTATAAAAAACAACATTTAAGTAAGAAAGAAATAATTAAAAAAATAGCTAAAGACAAAAATGTAAATAAAAATGAAATATATATGAAATTAATTGATTTTGAATAAACAATAAAAAAAATGATAGCATTATTACTATCATTTTTATTTTGTCTTTTTAATATTTTTTTTCTTTTTTTCTGATAAATCAGAAAGCTTTAATAAACAATTATTACAAATTTGTTTATCTTTATATTCTTTTAGATTTTCTGTTTTACCACAGAAAATACAACTTATTTCATATTTTTTTAATATAATATTTGAACCATCTACGTATATTTCAATAGGATCTTTTTCAGAAATATTAAATTTATTTCTTAATTCTATTGGAATAACAACACGGCCTAATTCATCTAATTTACGTATTATACCAGTTGATTTCATTAATTTTACCTCCAAACTAAAAGTTTATCCTATTGTAACACAGATATAAGGAAAAAACAATACAAATGTAAAAAAATTCCAATTATAAATTAAAAGTTCTAAATAATGTGTAACAGAATAATATTAAAAATAAGGAAGTGAAAATATGTTAAACAAAATATGGCCATTATTTATTATAGTTTCATTTATTTATGCTTTCTTCTCTGGAAATATTGAAAAGGTAAATAGTGGAATTTTTGAATCTACTAAAAGTGCTGTTAATTTAAGTGTTATTTTTTTAGGAACAATTTGTTTGTGGAATGGAATAATGCAAATTGCTTATAAAAGTAATTTAATAAATATTATTGTAAAAATGTTAAATCCTATAATTAAAATATTATTTCCTGAAATAAAAAATAATGGAAAAATAAAAAAGGAAATATCGATGAATATTGTAGCTAATATTTTAGGCTTAGGAAATGCGGCTACACCACTAGGGATAAAAGCAATGAATAGTTTGCAAGAAATTAATAAAGATAAAAATAAACTATCTAATTCAATGATGATGTTTATAGTAATAAATACGGCATCATTGCAATTAATTCCAACAACCGTTATTGCCATAAGGACATCATTAAATTCAAACAATCCAACTTCAATCGTTGTACCAGTATGGGGAGCAACAATTTGTTCAATAATAATAGCCGTGATATTTACAAAAATATTAATTTGGAAAAGCAAAGAAAATAATTAAAAAGGAAAATAAAAAAATGAAAATAATTAATTATATTTCAACAATTGCAATACCTGCAATTATTTTAATAATTATTTCTTATAGTATTTTGGAAAAAAATAAAGTATATGATATATTTATTGATGGTGCAAAAGAAGGGACAAAAATTGTATATAACATTTTTCCTACATTAATTGGATTATTTGTTGCTGTAGGTGCATTAAGAAATTCTGGAATAATTGATTTAATAATTAATTTAATTTCACCAATAATAGAAAAAATAAATATACCAAGAGAAATTATGCCACTTGCTATTTTAAGACCAATATCTGGAAGTGCATCAATGGCAATTGCAACAGATATAATGAATAATTATGGTGTTGATTCCACAGTTGGAAAAATTGCTTCTGTAATTATGGGGTCAACTGAAACTACGTTATATACTATAGCTATTTATACAAGTTGTATCAAAATAAAAAATACACGAGGAATTCTATTTGCTGCTTTAGCAGGGGATATAATAGGAATTTTAGTTTCTATTGGGATATGTAGTATTTTGTAATATTGTGTCGAACGATTTTTCTTGACATATACATTAAAAGATTGTATTATATGAAACATATAAACAATCTTTTTTTAGGAGGATTAATAATGATAAAAAAAATCATTATATTCTTAATTATTTATATTCTAGTAAATTTTTTTCTAAAAAAAATTATTTTAAAAAAATAAATAAAAAAATAAATAATTAAATATAAATATTGTTTTTAATTTTGCAGAGAAAAATATAAATATAAAAAAATGCAAATAAATAATAATATTATTATAATTTAAAAAAATAAAAAAATAAATTAATAAACCCCAGTTTAATTTGTTTTGTTCATTAATTTTTTATCTATAGTTATAATTCATCTTTTATTTTTGTCCCCCAATAAGAAATATATATTGATGATTAAAATTATATTTTTCTCTGCATTCATATAAATAAAAAATATCATAAATATTTTATTTATGATACGTTTCATTTTTTATAATCTTGAATGCTCTATAAATTTGTTCTAATAAAATAACTCTAAATAGTTGGTGTGGAAATGTCATTTTAGAAAAAGAAACTAATTCATTAGATATGTTTAATACTTTATCGGATATCCCTAATGATCCACCAATTATAAATGTAATTGAACTATTATTATTTATAGATATATTTTCAATTTTATTTGAAAATTCTACAGATGTATATTGTTTTCCTTTTAAATCCATGCAAATTATATAAGAATCTTTTTTTAAACTGTTTAAAATATTTTGTCCTTCTTTATCTTTTATAATTAATATTTCTTTTTCACTTGGATTATTTGGAATTTTTTCATCTGGTAATTCAGTAATATTTAATGTACAATAACTTTTTAAACGTTTTGAATATTCATCAATAGATTCCTTAAAAAAGTTTTCTTTAATTTTACCAATACAAATAATATTAATATGTAACATAAAAGCTCCTTTATTTTTATAAATTAATTAAATTTTTTTATTGAATTATCCTATATCAATTAATGGAGTATGATTAAACCTAGTAGCAACGCTTAATTTAATTGCTTTTTCAGGGTAATTGTTTTCTATTACTTCTTCCATGACTGTTTTATATGCTAATTCTGGAAAATTGTTTTCTCTACTTAAGTGACCAAGCATTACATTAGTTAATCCTGAATCTATTAAATGTGAAACAGTTTGACCTGCAACATTATTTGAAAGGTGTCCAAGAGGCCCTGAAATACGTTCTTTTAAATGATATGGATATGGAGAACATTTTAATATATTTGGGTCATAATTAGATTCCAGAAGCATAAAGCTACTTTTTTCAAGATTTTTTATAATTTCTGGTGTAATATGACCAATGTCTGTTGCAATGCTCATTTTTTTATTATTATAAAATATATTAAATGCACATGGATTTGCAGCATCATGAGGAATAGAAAATGGATGGATTTGAAAATCTCCAATTTCAAAATCTTTGGAAAAATCAAAAATATTTATATTTTCAGTCTTTATTTTATTTACTTGTTCTGGCATTGCATTAAGTGTTTCAATATTTGTATAAATAGGAATATTATATTTTTTTGACAATGTACCAAGAGATTTTACATGATCAATATGTTCATGTGTTACTAATATTGCATCAATTTTTTCTATATCAACATCTATATCTGCAAGAGAATTAACAATCTTTTTTGCACTCTCTCCACAATCAACCAACAGTTTAGTTTTATTACTTTCAACATATAAACTATTACCGGAACTTCCACTATATAAACTACAAAATCTAAACATTTTTTTCATCCTTTTCTTCGATAGTAAAAGCCTTAAAACTAATTTCTATAAAGTACTTTTTAGTGTAAAATTGTAATTAAAGAAATTAATCTTAAGGCAAATTTATTATTCTTCAACCCTTGTAATATCTGCTCCAAGTTTTCTGAATTTTTCTTCTATGTTTTCATATCCTCTATCAATATGAGATAAATTATATAATTCAGTTGTACCTTCAGCAATTATACCTGCAATTATTAATGCAGCACCTGCTCTTAGATCAGTGGCATAAACTGGTGCACCAGACAATTTTTCAACTCCTTCAAAAACAGCAGTTTTTCCTTGAGGTGAAATATTTGCACCCATTTTATTTAATTCATTTGTATATTGGAATCTTGATTCCCAAATACTTTCGTTAATAATACTTGTACCCTTAGCTATAGAAAGTGTTACCCCCATTTGTGGTTGTAAATCGGTTGGAAAACCTGGGTATGGCAATGTTTTTATATTTGCTTTTTTAGGACGTTTATTGCACCATACTCTTATTTGATCACCATCTTCTTCGACATGTCCACCAATTTCAATAATTTTTGCAGTTAAACATTCTAAATGCTTAGATATACAATTTTTAATTAAAATATCTCCTTGAGAAGCAACTGCAGCTAGCATAAATGTTCCTGCTTCAATTTGATCTGGAACTATTGAATAAGTAGCGCCACCTTTTAATTCTGGAACACCGTTTATTTTAATTACATCTGTACCTGCACCACGAATGTCTGCACCCATAGTATTTAAAAAGTTTGCAACATCAACAACATGTGGCTCTTTAGCTGCGTTATCAATAATTGTAGTACCTTCAGCTAAAACGCTAGCAAGCATTACATTTATTGTTGCTCCAACTGAAACAACATCTAAGTAAATAGATGTACCAACAAGTTTTTTTGCTGATGCTTGAATTTTACCATTTGATACTGTTACTGTGGCACCAAGTGCTTCAAAGCCTTTAATATGTTGATCAATTGGTCTAGCACCTAGGTTGCAACCACCTGGTAAACCAACTTCAACATCTCTACATCTGCTTAATAAAGAACCAATTAAATAATAAGAAGCTCTAAATTTGCTTGTCATATCTAAAGGTGCTTTATGCTCACAAATGTCTGATGCATCAATAGTAATTGTATTTTTGTCAATCCATTCAATTTTTGCACCTAATTTTGATAATATTTCGCATGATATTTTAACATCGCTAATATGTGGTAAATTTTCTATAGTACATTTACCATTTATAAGTAAAGCAGCTGGTAAAATTGCAACTGCTGCATTTTTTGCTCCACTGATGGTAACTTCTCCTTTTAAAGGAGTTCCACCATGTATAACTAATTTTTCCAAAAGATTACCTCCTAATAAAATGTATAAATTATCATTTTATTTTATAACATAAAAAGGAAGATTTGGCAACATAAAATTGAATTTTTTAATCAAATTATGTGCATTGCTATAAAAATAAGAAAATCATAGGTCAAAATATCGATTAAACACGATGTTTTAACTTATGATTTTACATTTTAGAATAATAAATAATTTTAACAATACTCTAAGAAATTTTAATGCTTAGAAAAAAATTCAATCAACTTAAACTTAAAGCTTAAATTAGAATTATTATTACTTTCGCTTATTAAAGCATATTCTTCTTCTGGTAAATTATCTTTCATTGTTTGTTTTGATTCATCAGGTACGATTCCGGTAGACATGTCTACGAAACATAGAGGTGGAAACATTACACACCACCAGTTTTGTCCAGCGCTTTCACCAATTTCTACTTTAAGAGCATCATAATATCCTGATGGTAAAGAAATATCTCCATAGTATTTTGTTGGAAAATATGAATTACCAATTTCAATTTTTACATCATAATCATATCCATTGTCTTTAATTGTTTTAACAGCAATATTGTAAAAATCTTGTTCATGTTCCTTAGCAATTTTAATTGCATCTTCTTTTGAAGTAATATTTTTTGTTAATGTATTCATATATTGTATAAGATTATCACGAACAATATATTTTAATTTTTGGTCTTCATCAGAATCACTATTAGCAATTACATGTAATCTAAAGACACTATTTGATATGTTATTTGAAACTGCTGAAACATAAGATACAGCAGAAACAATAATAAATGCTGATAATAAGAAAATTATTAAAGTTAATCTTTTAAAAATTTTCATACATAATCCTCCTTTGTTTATTTTTGTAATTAATAAAATTATTTACTAAAAATAAAAAAATATACACAAAAGGAAAAAAATAAAAAAATGTCGAATATCGATGTCGAAAACGGACGAACGATTTATTTGTAATATTATTGACATATTTGAAATAAATTGGTAAAATTTTCCATATAGTTTTTTACTAGGAGGCAAAAGAAAAATGGAATATGTGGGACAACAAAACATAAAAAAACTCTGTAATTTTTATGTAAGTGATTTACATTTATCTGTAATGTTATTGCCATATCTTAGCAGACAGATAAATGAGGATGTTGAAATAACCACTATATTTGAAAAAATAGAAAAACAAAACATCGAAACAGTACTTGATAAATTAAATATAAAAAATAAAGATAAAATATTAAACATAAACTGGTTAAATAGCAGAAAAAATACAAATGAAGAAATAGAAAAGACAATAAAAAAAGAAATTGATAAAGAAAAAGATAATATTATTATAATAGGTGGAAATAAAAAATATATATTAGAAAACAACAAAAATATTAGGAGAATATTAAAGGAAAACAATAAAAACTCAAACGTTAAAATAATTGATTGCTATAATGTTGAAGAAGTTGGATATGACATGAAAAATATTGTGAAGAATTACGATGGCATTTTAAATACTTCGGGAGAAGTAAATGTGGCAACAATATCTTGACAGATTGACCAAAATAATATAATATTAGATAATCAAAATAATTAATAGACTTTTTGAAAGGAGCTAATATTATGGAAGAAAAATATAGCGCTGCATTAGAATGCTTAAAGAAATATAATCAAGAGCATCTTTTAAATAATTATGAAAAATTATCAGATGAAAACAAACAAAAATTATTAGACCAAATTTTAACAATTGATTTTAAACAAATAAAAGAATTATATGAATCAACAAAAATAGAAGTAAGTTTTGCAAATGACAAAATTGAACCTATTGATTATGTTGATAAATCAGCTTTATCAGCAGATGAACTTAAAAAATACAATGATTTAGGTGAAAATGCTATCAAATTAGGAAAATATGCTGTAGTAACAATGGCTGGTGGACAAGGAACAAGATTAGGACATAGTGGACCTAAAGGTACATTTAAATTGGACCTAAATCCTGAAAAGTCAATATTTGAAATATTAACAGACTCATTAAAAGCAAATAATGAAAAATATAATGTAATAATTCCATGGTATATAATGACAAGTAGAGAAAATAATGAACAAACAGAAAATTTCTTCAAAGAGAACAACTACTTTGGATATGAACCATCAGCTATTACATTCTTCAAACAAGGTGAATTACCAATGTGTAGTGAAGATGGAAAATTATTAATTGACGAAACAGGGGTAATAAAAGAAGCTGCCGATGGACATGGAGGAATTTTCGAATCAATGAGAAAAAATGGCATAATCCATGACATGAAAACAAGAGGAATTGAATGGGCATTTATAGGACCAGTAGATAACATTTTAGTAAAAATGGTAGATCCTACTTTATTAGGAGTAGCATTAGATAAAAATGTTTTAGCAGCCGGTAAAAGTGTTGTAAAAGCTGGACCAAAAGAAAAAGTTGGAGTATTCTGCAAAAGAAATGGAAAACCAGGTGTTGTAGAATATACAGAAATAACAACAGATTTAGCTGAAGCTGTGAACGAACAAGGTGAATTAGTATTTGGAGAATCACATATAAACTGTAATTTATTTAATGTAAATGCAATAGAAGAAGTTAGCAATAAAAAATTACCATATCACAGTGCACACAAAAAAGCAAAATATATTGATGAAAACGGAAATCTTGTAGTTCCAGAAAAACCAAACGCATACAAATTTGAGTCATTTATTTTTGATGCATTTGATATGCTAGAAGATATGGCAATTTTAAGAGTAAAAAGAGAAGAAGAATTTGCACCAGTTAAAAATGCTGAAGGAAATGATAGTCCTGAAACAGCAATAAAATTATATAAAGATTTTTACGGAATTAATTAAATAATAAAAACAATTCAAAATAAAATTTTGAATTGTTTTTTTATCTTTACAAAAAATAAAAGATATGTGATAATTATAAATAGGACTAAATATTTAAGAATAAATTAAAAGCAGAAATATTATAATTAAAATAAAAAGGAATGTTGGAGTAAATTATGGATAATGAAGAAAAAAGAGATACAAGTGGAGACACAAAAGTTTTTCAAGTAATTCGTAGAGAAGATATTGAAAGAGAAAAGAAAAGACAAGCAATAGAAAAAGAAAATATTAATAAAAATAAAAATGAGAATGAAATAAAAAATAAAAAAGAAAATATAACACATAATCAAAATGGTTCAAATAAGGTGAAGGAAAACACAGCGAAAACAGTCAATGAAAAAGCATCAGTGAAAGTACCAGTAACAACTCAAAAAACGGCTGTAAAAGTTCAGCCTAAAATACCTCAAGGTAAACCAATGGAAAATACGAAACCAAATGTATCACCAAAGGTGCAGCCTAAAATACAATCAAATGAAACAACAGTCGTTAAGCAGAAAACACAACAAACAATACAAACAAATTCACAAGTAAAATATAACAATTATGAACAAAAAAACAAAAATGAGAAACTTAATGATTATCAATCAAATTCAAAAAATAAAAACCAAACATTTTTAAAAGCAATATTATTAATAATTATATTCATACTTATAGCGATAATTATATCAACAATATTTGGTGTAGTAAATTTAAACAATAATAAGATCATTAATGGTATAAAAATTAACAATATCAATGTATCGAATTTAACAAAAGAAGATGCTATAAACAGGTTAAATGCTAATTTGAATAATAATGATACGAATATTATAACAATAAAAAGAAATGATTATGAAAAACAAATAAGACTAAAAGACATAAAAGGGAAATTCGACGTAGAAAGCTCTGTTAATGATGCGTATAATATTGGTAGAGAAAAAGACCTTGTATCGAATAATTACAAAATAATTGGGATGCTAATAGCAGGAACAAATTTGAATGCAAACTTTACATATGATGAACAATTATTAGAAGAAAAGATAGATGAAATAAGCTTAGAAATGCCAGACTTAGCAATGGATTCATCATACATAATAGAAGGTAATAAGTTAATAATAAAAAATAGCACAGAAGGAATCAAAATTCAAAAAGATAGTTTTAAACAAAGTTTAATAAATGCATTTTCAGGCTCACAAAAAGAATTCGAATTACCAGTAGAAAAAGCAGAAAAGCAAGAAATAAATATACAAAAAATACATGATGAAATATACAAAGAACCAGTAAATGCATACTATACGACAGAACCATTCAAAGTATATAAAGAGGAATATGGACTTGATTTTGCAATAAGTGTTGAACAAGCAACACAAATGTTACAAGAAAATAAAACAGAATATGAAATAGACCTAAAAGAAATAAAACCACAGATAACGGTAGAAGATTTAGGAGATGCTGCATTCCCAGATACATTAGCAACATTCACAACAACATATGGTACAGCTGATGTAAACAGAAATGCTAATATAGCACTAGCTGCGCAAAGTATAAATAGTGTGGTAGTAATGCCAGGTGAAACATTTTCATATAATGATCTAATTGGAGAATGTTCAACTGCAAGAGGATACAAAGCTTCAACAATATATCTAAACGGAAAATTATCAACAGGAATTGGTGGAGGAATATGTCAAGTATCAACAACACTATATAATGCAGTGCTAAGAGCAAATCTTGAAATCGTACAAAGAAGAAATCATTCTTTAGGAGTAACATATGTTCCAGCAGGCCAAGATGCGATGGTAAACATAGGAACATCTGATTTTAAATTTAAAAATAACAGAGAATATCCTGTAAAAGTTGTTGCATATGTAAATCCAGGAAGTGTAACATGTGCAATAAAAGGATTAAAACAAGAAACAGAATATGAAGTAAAATTGGAATCAAGAACAATAGAAAAAACAGATGTAAAATATAAAGTTGAAACATATAAAGTTTTATATTTAAATGGAAAAGTTGTTTCTAGAACTTGGTTGTCTACGGATACATATAAAAATCATTAGAAA
>CAMUZC010000031.1 GCA_947165105.1 uncultured Lachnospiraceae bacterium
AAATATTCACTTCCTTTTAATTATTCTTCTGAAGTTTCAACTTCTTCAGCATTTTCTTCAGATTCTTCAGCATTTTGTGCTTCTGCTAAAATTTGTCTGAATTGAGATTCACTCTTAATATCTATTTTCCAATTTGTTAATTTTGCAGCTAATCTAGCATTTTGTCCTGATTTACCAATTGCTAATGATAATTGATCATCTGGAACAATAACTTGTGCAAATTTTTCTTCTTCTTTAATATCTACTGCTAAAACTTGAGCTGGTAATAAAGCTGCTGAAATGAATGTTGCTGGGTCTTCATTCCATTCAATAACATCTATTTTTTCTCCACCTAATTCATTAATTATGTTTTGAATACGAATTCCTTTTTGACCAACACATGAACCTACTGGGTCTATATTCTCATTTGGAGAATACACAGCTACCTTACTTCTACTTCCTGCATCTCTTGACACGCTTTTAATTTCAATAACACCTTCATAAATTTCTGGAATTTCTAATTCAAATAATTTTCTTACAAAATCAGCCGCTGCTCTAGAAATTATAACTTGTGGTGCACCTTTAGCTCCTTTTTCTACATCTAAAACATATGCTCTAATTTTATCATTTACATGATATTTTTCTGTAGGAACTTGTTCCTTTAATGGCATAACACCTTCTAGTCTTCCTAAATCTACTACAACAATTCCTCCATCAGCTTTTTGAATTAATCCGGAAACTATTTCACCTTTTCTATCACTAAATTCATTGAATAAGTATTCTCTTGATGCTTCTCTTATTTTTTGAATAATAACTTGTTTTGCTGTTCCAGCTGCAATTCTTCCAAAATTCTTTGGCATTATTTCAATTTGTGCTGTGTCTCCAACTTCTAATGATTTATTAATTTTTTTAGCATCTTCTAGAGAAATTTGAGTATTTCCATCTTCAACCTCTTCTACAACTTCTTTTTCAACAAATACGTGATAATCTCCAGTTTCTTTATCAACAACAACTTTTGCATTATCAGCTGTTGAATCAAAATCTCTTTTGTATGCTGTAACTAATGCTGTTTCTATAGCCTCCATTAAACTTCCTGGTTCCATACCATTTTCTTTTTCTAATTCTTCCATTGCAAGCAACATTTCCTTACTATCTATTGCTTTACTTGGTTTTGCTTTTGCTCCTTTTTTCATTTTTTTAATTCCTCCTTCTACTCAATTGGGTATGTTTATATTACATTTCGCTATCCCAATCATAATATTTTTTTATTAATGATATATTTTTTCTTTCTAATTCAATAACTTCACTATCTATTTCAATATAAATTGTTTGGTCATCAAATTTCTTTAGCTTACCAATAAATTCTTTACTGTTATTAACAGGTTTGAATAAATTAACTGTTATGTATTCATCAATATTCTC
Source organism: uncultured Lachnospiraceae bacterium (assembly GCA_947165105.1). Next base: position 1,402 of record CAMUZC010000031.1, read on the forward strand.
TCTTAAATGTTTTTCTTTTCGAATAATCTTTTCTACACCTGTCGAAGATACTTCTAAGAAATATTGTTCCTTTATGTAATCAGCAGTATCTAACATTTCTTCTATTTCATTATTTACTTTTTCGCAATCTTCTAAACTAATTGTTCCATTTGGATTTTCAATAAAAAGACGTAAAAAGTAATCTTTTCCTTCTTTTGCATATTGAACATCATACAACTGATAGCCTAAAGCTTCAATTGTTTTTCCAACAAGAGTTTCTACTCTTTCTTCAATACTTGCCAAGATTTATTTCCCCCTTTATTTACAATTAAAGAGTGGGATTTGTTCCCACTCTCCTGTTCGTTATTCATTTTGCTATTTCATTATATACCTTTTGGGTAGATTTTTCAAGTGTTTTTCGTAAAATTTTATATTTTATATTTGTTTAGCCAACGTTGAATATTTTTTAAGTTTATGCTATAATTTAAGCATTATTTATTAAAGGAGATTAAAATGAACCAAAATCTAATCAAATTAGAATTTAATAAAATCCTTGAAATATTAAAAGGATATTGTAAAACATATATCGGAAAAAATATGTGTTTAAATATTTTACCATCTAATGATATTGAGAAAGTAAAACAATTACTTGGTGAAACTTCAGAAGCATATGAATTAATAATAAAATATGGTAACTTACCAATCGACGAAATTGATGATATTACACCTTATTTAAAAAATTTGGAAAGTTACATTCCACTAAGTTCTAAAGCTTTATTAGAAATAGCCAAAATTTTAAATGTGTCTAGCAATTTAAAAGAATATTTTAATAATTCAGAAATTATATCTAATCTATTGGCATCTAAATTCGAGGCATTATACTCAAATCCTGGAATTTATCAAGAAATTACTAAAGCTATTATAGATGAAAACAATATTGCAGATGATGCATCAAAAACCCTTAACGCTCTTAGACGAAACCGTCGTAGATTAGAAAGTGGAATTAAAGAAAAACTGAACTCTTTTATCCATTCCTCTAGCTATTCAAAATACATAATGGAACCTATAATCACAATAAGAAATGATAGATATGTTATTCCTGTTAAAATTGAATACAAAGAAAATATAAATGGACTAATACACGATATTTCTGCAAGTGGTTCAACTGTGTATATTGAACCAACTTCCGTATTTGATTTAAACAATCAGATTAATAATATAAAATTGGAAGAAACATTAGAAATTGAAAGAATTTTAGAAAATTTATCAAAACTACTATTTCCTATTACTGATAATATAAAAGAAACTGTAGAAATAATAGGAAACATCGATTTAATTTTTGCTAAAGCTTCATATTCAAAAGCAATTGATGGTATTGAGCCTATCATAAATGCAGAAAAAATTATAAATTTGAAACAAGCAAGACACCCTTTAATTGATTCAAAATCTGTTGTACCAATTGATTTGAATTTAGGAAAAAACTTTCAATCATTAATCATAACTGGTCCAAATACAGGTGGAAAAACTGTCACACTAAAAACTGTTGGACTTCTATGTTTAATGGCATGCTCAGGCCTTCATATTCCAGCAAAAGAGAATAGTAGTATCTATGTTTTTGACAATGTTTTTGCAGACATTGGTGATGAGCAAAGTATTCAAGAATCTTTAAGTACTTTTTCATCACATATGAAAAACATTATAAGTATTTTATCAAAATCAACCAATAACAGCTTGGTTTTAATAGATGAATTGGGTTCTGGAACAGATCCTGTTCAAGGTGCAAATCTTGCAATTAGTATTTTGGAAAACCTATATAATAAAGGTACTCTTACTCTTTCCACAACTCACTATCCAGAATTAAAACACTATGCTTTAGTTACTGATGGATTTGAAAATGCCAGCTCTGAATTTGACATTGAAAACTTACGCCCAACCTATAAAATTTTAATAGGTGTTCCTGGTAAAAGCAACGCTTTTGCAATAAGTAAAAAATTAGGATTACCTCAAGATATTTTGGAAAGAGCTGAAAATTTATTAAGTGAAGATAATATTAGTATTGAGGAACTTATTAAAAACATTTATGATGATAAATTGGTTATTGAAAAAGAAAAAGAAGAAATTGTTAAAAATTCTAATCAAGTTGAACTTCTTAGAAAACAGTTAGAAAACAATGTTTCTGATGTTAAATTACGTGAAAAAGAAATAATTGAAAAAGCAAAAAATGAAGCAAGAAATATTTTACTAAATGCCAAAGAAAATGCAAATGAAATTATAAAAGAATTAAACGATTTATACGATTCAGTTGATAAAGATTCATTAAAGAAAGCAAATAAACTACGTGATAATCTAAATTCAGAAATAAAAAATAATATAACTCTTAAAACAAATGATGAATCTGATATTTCAAATAATTTTGAAATAAAAGTTGGAATGGATGTTTTAGTAAAACCTTTTAATATGGTTGGAACTGTTTTAACATTACCTAATAAAAACCATGAAGTTATGGTTCAATTTGGAAATACAAAAACTAATATTAAAATAAGTAATCTAGAATTAATTAACAAAACTAAAAATGTAAATCAATCTAATAAAACAACTAATTACAAAACATCGTTAGAAATGAAGTCAAAAAATGTTTCTGCAGAAATAAATGTAATTGGTCAAAATGTTGAAGACGCAATATTTATTATCGATAAATATTTAGATGATTGTTATTTGGCAAATCTTCCTTCAGCCAGAATTGTTCATGGTAAAGGAACCGGTAAACTACGTAGCGGAATTCATAATTTTTTAAAGAAACATCCTCATGTTAAATCATATAGATTAGGTACTTTTGGAGAGGGTGAAATGGGAGTTACCATTGTTGAATTTAAAAACAAATAGGAAAAGAGCTGACCATTACGGTCAGCTCTTTGAGATTTGGTTATTGCATGTGTTTATCTTTTATTTTCTTACAAATGATACCTTCTTTCCCATTAATTCTAAAAGTCCTGTGAAGTTATTATTTTCATCAAAGTAAAGTTCAACATTAGATGTTTCTGCCTCTTCTTCGATTTTTGCAATCGCAAGAATGATCTTTGCAGCTTTCTTGAGTTCTGATACTGAAAAATCATCCAGCAAATCAGAATCAGAGAACTCGCTTTCAAAGAAGCTCTTCATCTTTTTGTTGATTTCCTGAGCATCAATTTCAAAGTCTTCCAACTTGTAATCGAAACCAGAATCCTTTGAGCTGTCGCAATAAAGCGACAAAGATGTTAACTCGCGAATCTGTGACATTATAGCGTCTCTTTCATCTTGCAAGTGATTCATCACATTTTTTTCGTTTGCAATTGATTCTTCAACTAAAGAGTGTTCTTTATACGCATTTTCAAATTTTGCTTTAAGAGTCGACACTTCAGTTTCTATTCGCCTCAGATTACCACATATTTCACTAATAGCCTTTGAAAGTTCTCTTTTTCTGGTATACAGTAATTTGGTTGAACTTTCACTTGAAATAATTTTTTCATTTATTTCATTTAAATTAACGTTAAGTTCTTCCAACCGTACCGAAGTATCTGTTGATTCATTGCTTGCAACGATATCTTCCTTGGCATCGGCGATAACCACTGTATCAGCAGGAATTTCTACATCAGCCGTGTTTTCTGCTTTCGCATGTTCTTGCTCATAATCAGCAATGCTTTTTTCAGCAGTAATCAATGCATCCGTAACATTCAACTTATATGGTACCGATGCCACCATCTGATCAACATTAACTGATTTATACTCTGGAGGTATTTCGTCTCCAATAATATTTGATACTGCATTTGACTTTCTTTGCTTTCTCTTACTATTTGCCTTCATTTTCTTGATGTCCCGATTCACCTTATTCTCATTTCCATTATGAATTTTCCTTAAAGAATTCTTAAGATCATCCAAATCAGTAAGGTCGTAGTTTTTTATAAAATCTTCTACTCCCCACTCTTTTGTTAATCCAAGATTAATCGTTTTTGATGTCATTTCTTTCATAATTCTTACTCCTTTTCAGCTTTGTTAGAAAACATAACGTTATTTTCAATCTTCTCTCGAAGATCAACAATATCAGTTAAAATATTGTCGAAAGATGCATTAATGTTTTTTAAATCATCGTCTGTGTAGTGTTCATAACTATTTTTTGTATCATGTGCAGGAATCTTATGTGACATCTGCGGATTCCTAATGTAGTAATCCCTGGAAACACCATTTGTCTCAGCTATTTTTTCTAATTTTTTGTAAACTGTGGATTTATTAATCTTGTATTTTTTCGCAATTTCGTTAATTTCGAGTCCGTTGTTAAAATCATTATGAAATTCTTCCATCATTCTTTCAACAGACATAGAATCTTTTTTAGTTCTCATGACTAACATCCTTTCGTATAGTAAATGGGTGGATAAACGTATGCAATTTTCAATGTACTTATCAAACCTCCTTAAAGTTTTAATAGTTATATTATACCATTTTTTCAGATTTATGTCAACGTAACAAACATGAAACAGGTAGAAGTTCATAATTTAAACTCCTACCTGTTTTTTGTTATATGCTTAAAGCTTTTGCTCCATCTACAAAATATACTTTATACCACACTAAGAAAATATAAATGTTATATAATTTTCTTCCATGATTTTCAACACCTGCATAATGGTCATCAAGCATTTTATTTATTTTTTCTTTATCAAAAAACTCTGTTACCCAATCTTGCATAAATAAATCTTTAACTTTGTTAAAGTACTTTTCTTCTTTAATCCACATAAAGAATGGTACTGGGAAACCAAGTTTTCTTCTTTTTGCCCATTCTTCTGGTATTACTTCAGCAGCAACATCTCTGAAAACTTTTTTAGTTTCACCATCTTTAATTAAATATTTACTTGGAATCTTTCTTGCAACATTCCATACCTCTTTATCTAAGAATGGAACACGAAGTTCTACTGAATTTGCCATACTCATTTTGTCTGCTTTTAAAAGCATATCTTTTGCAAGCCAGAAATGCATATTAATATACATCATTTGAGTAATTTCATCCATTCCTTTAACATCATCATAATATGGTTTAATAATATCTGCAAATTTAATTCCGTTTCCCTTTAACTCGTTACAAAGAATATCTTCTGTTTCATTATCATCCATAATAAATGCATTTCCAATGAATCTTTCTGATAAAGGTCTATCATATTGGCAAATAATTCTTTTACCTTTGAATTTCTTTTTATCTCTAACTTTATTAGCCAAGCATTTTCTAAATGCTAATGGAAGTTTGCAATATGCTTTGATCCACTTACTAACATTCAATTCATTATAACCACCATACATTTCATCTGCACCTTCACCAGATAAAACTACTTTTACTTTTTCTCTTGCTAGCTTTGACAAGAAAAATAATGGAACAGTTGATAAATTTGCATGTGGTTCGTCTGTATGATATTGAACTACTGGTAAAGCGTTAAAGAAATCATCACCTGTTAAAACTCTGTTGTAATTGTTTGTATTAAATATTTTTGATAAATCTTTTGCAAATCCAGATTCATCAAAACCTGTTCTATCAAAACCAACTGTAAATGTTTTATCAGGTTTTGCCATACTTACAATATAAGATGAATCAACACCACCTGATAAATATGAACCTACTTCAACATCACTTATTTGGTGGCATTTTACAGAATCTTCTAATGATTCTTTTACTTGCTTTTTATAGCTTTCATAAGTATCATTTTGTTTCATATATTCAGCTTTGAAATATTGTTTAATTTCTATTTTTCCATTCTTAAATTTAAAGTAATTTCCTGGTTTTAATCTATATGTATTTTTGAAAAATGTTTCATCTAAAACAGAATATTGGAATGTTAAAAATGGTTTTAACGCCTGTTTATTAACTTCTTTTACAAAGTTTGGATGATCTAAGAAACTCTTAATTTCTGAGCCAAAAATAAAAGTTTTTCCATCGTCATAATAATAGAAAGGCTTAATTCCAAAGTAATCTCTAACACCTATTAATTCTTTGTTTTTCATGTCATAAATAACAAATCCAAACATACCTCTTAGCTTGTTAAATAATTCTTCTTTATATTCTTCATATCCATGAACTAAAACCTCTGTATCAGAATTTGTTTTGAATATATGTCCTTTTGCTTCCAAATCTTTCTTAATATCTTGATAATTATAGATTTCTCCATTAAATACAACTACAACACTTCCATCTTCATTAAACATTGGTTGTTGTCCACTGCTTAAATCTATAATTGATAATCTTCTATGCCCTAAAGCAACATCATCATCCACATAGTATCCTTCTTCATCAGGACCTCTGTGTATAATTCTATCTGCCATTACTTTTATACTTTTACGTTTTTCATCTTGGTTTAATTTATCCATAAAACCTACAAATCCACACATTTACTTTTCCACTCCTTTATATCTTTTACTGCAAAGCCTCTATCAGCTTGTTTATCAACATCAAATGTATTTAAAATCCATTGTTCTTGCTTGTGCCATTCTGTTGATTTAAATTCTATATTTTTTGGAATTATGTTTCTATATGCTGTTTCACCTTTCCAGTTTGTGTATAATATTTTAACAATTTCTTTTTCATCCATATTATAACAACTCCTTACAATATTTATCTGTTTCCTTTTCTTCCTTTGAATAATACTCTTTTTTTAGATCAAAGTATTTATTTATTAAGTTTTTATCTTGACTCAAAATCTTTCTTATCTCTATATTTTTAGCTCTTAAATTAATTTCATAATCGTCAAATTCCTTTATCTCTAAATCTAATAAGCCTTTTTCATTATCCTTTGATACAAAATCATCTATTGCTTTAGCCATAATTTTACAGCCCGGCTCATTCGTCATCAACATAAAATACTCATTCACAGGCTTTTTCAAAAAATCATACTGTTTTGCAAGTTCTTTTAAAGCATACATATCTGATGACATTCTTGGATAAAACGGTAAATTAACAAATGTAACACTTTTATCTGGTACAGGATATTCAGTATAATTACTTTCATCAAATAGTTCTTGTAAAAAATTATACTCTGTTCTATTATCATCAAAAAACAAAATTTCATCATAATTTAAGGCAGTAACAATTTTGTTTTGTCCAGCTCTATATAGATAATTTTCTCTTGTTCCAAGCTTTGGTTCAAGAAAATTTTCCCTTCCTATAACTTTTTTAAATACTCCTCTATATTCCTCAGGTAATTTATCTAAAAAATATTTATTTGCACTAGTTATCGATGCTGACGTAAATATAACACTATCTACACCTTTGCCTTTCACTTCACTTAATTTTTGTAATAATACTGTTATTTTTGGCCTTAATACTACTTTTAGATCGTTACTATTGTTTGATGTTTCAAGACTTCTTAGAGTTTCATCTAAATCAAGAACTATTACTTTACTCATAAACTCACTCTTCCCAATTATTTAATCTTTTTAATTTTAGCCACAAAAAATCCCTCATACCTATCATTAGGGCATACACATATAGTACCTGGTAATTTTGTTGGAAGTAAAGGTAATTCCTCTTTTCCTTCAAAATCAATTGGAACTAATTCTGCATTGTTTTCTTTAAGAACATGATTTACTATATCTTCATTTTCTTGAGCTAAAATTGAACATGTAGAATATACTAATTCTTTTCCAGGTTTCAAAACTTTAATAGCTTTTCTTAATAAAGTCAACTGTGTTTTAGAAGATTTCTGAACTAATGTAGGCGTAAAAAATTGAAATGTTTTATCGTTATCAAAATCTAAAGTTCCACTACCACTGCAAGGTGCGTCTAATAAAATTCTATCAAATGAGAAAAAGTCATCAATGTTCCTTGAATCTTTTCTCATTATATATACAGAACTTGCTCCTTGCTTATCTATGTTGTATTTCAAGCGTTCTGCACGAATGGTATTCATTTCACATGCTGTAATATTAGCATTATTTTTGGTTAAAGCTGCAATTTGAGTAGTTTTTCCTCCTGGTGCAGCTGCCATATCTAAAATATCTTCACTTTCTTGTGGTTCTAAAACAATTGGTGGTAACATTGAAGATAAGTTTTGCAAATAAATTTCACCATTTTCATATATGTCTAATTCTTGCAAATCCGCTTCTGATTTATTCTTAATAATCAAAGCACAATCTGACCATGAAACTGTTTCGAAATCAACACCTTCAATTTTTAGTTTTTGCTTTACATCTTCAACATCTGCCTTAATTGTATTTATTCTTAGGGAAACAATTCTTTTTGATTTATATCCATCTAATATTCTATCAATATCTTGTTTTTCATATTGTTTCTCTAACATTTCCATTAAGTAATCTCTATTTAGATTTTTTTGATTTTCATCCATATAAATTGTCTCCCATTTTTAATTAATTCTCAAAAAATTGTTTATACCAAATTAAGAACACATAAATTGTCCAGATTTTTCTACTGTTATCTTTTTTCAATTGAATATGCTCATCTAATAATTTAACTATTTCTTCTGTAACAAAATACTTCTTAGCTGTTTCAGATTCAAATTCCTTTTTAACAATATTATAGTATTTCTCTTGTTTTAACCATTCTCTTGTAGGAACTGGGAATCCTAGTTTCTTTCTAGAAGCAACTTTTTCAGGCATATTCTTTAAAGCTGCTTTTCTCATTGCAACCTTTGTTTGACCATCTTTTGTAACTTTATATTTTGCTGGAATAGTTCTTGCTAAATTCCAAACTTCTTTGTCTAAGAATGGTACACGAAGCTCTAATGAATTTGCCATACTCATTCTATCTGCTTTTAATAAAATATCACCAATCATCCAGAAGTTGATATCAATGTATTGCATTCTTGTAACATCATCCATACCTTTTGTATCTTCATAAAATGGTTTAGTTATTTCTTCCGGCTTTTTCATACCTTCAGTATTTTTTAATATTTTACGTTTTTCTTTGTCAGAGAATAAATTAGCATTACCAATAAATCTCTCTTCCAATGTTTTACTTGCTCTATTTGCATAGCTTTTTCCTGGGAATTCTACTGGAATTGCATTTAAAATACCAGCTATTCCTTTCCAAGCAAAACGTGGTAATAATTTACTATAACGTAAGCTGAATGGTTCATGATAAATTCTATATCCACCAAATAACTCATCTGCTCCTTCTCCTGAAAGAACAACTTTTACATGCTCACTTGCAATTTTGCACACATAATATAATGCAACACAAGATGGGTCAGCATGTGGTTGATCCATGTAATATTGAACTTTTGGAACAATCTCCCAAAATTCATCATCTTCAATTCTTTTGAAGTAATGATCTTGTCCAATTTCTTCTGCTAATTCTTTTGCATAATCAATTTCATTATATTTGTTATAATTAAATCCAACTGTAAAGCTCTTTTGCCCTTTAAATTGAGTTGCTACATAGCTTGAATCAACACCACTTGATAAGAAACATCCAACTTCTACATCACTAATTTTATGAGCTTCAACTGAATCTTTGAAAACCTTATCAATTTCTTCAACTAATTTATCTTCTTCCCAAGAATCATTAACCATAAATTCTGGTTTCCAATATCTTGTTATTTCTAGTTTTCCATCTTTAAATTTCAAATAATGACCTGGTTGTAAACAATAAATGTCTTTGAAAAATGTATCATTTGGAACACCATATTGGAAAGATAAGTAGTTTTGTAAAGCTGATTCATTTAATTCTTTCTTAACATTTGGATGAGTCAAAATACACTTGATTTCAGAACCGAAAATCAAATCTTTTCCAACTTGTGTATAGTACATAGGCTTAATTCCAAAGAAATCTCTTGCAATAAATAATTCCTTAGAAACTAAGTCCCAAATTGCTATTCCAAACATACCTCTAAATTTATTTAACACTTCTGGTCCATATTCTTCATAACCATGTAATATAACCTCAGTATCTGTCTTTGTTTTGAATATATGTCCTTTACTGATTAAATCTTCACGAATACCTTGATAATTATAGATTTCTCCATTAAAAACTATTACTTTAGTACCATCTTCATTATATATAGGTTGAGTTCCATCAGCTAAGTCAATAATTGATAATCTTCTAAAACCTAAAGCTATGTCATCATCAACATGACTTCCCTTACTATCTGGACCTCTATATATTATTTTTTCCATCATGTTTTCTATTACTTGTTCTTTGTTTTCTACCTTACCAGTAAACCCACAGAAACCACACATTATTTACATCTCTCCTTTGAGTTTTTTCAAACTTATTTTTCTTCTATTTTTACATGTCCTATTTAATCATTAAAATGGATTTTTTTCAAGGCTTTAAACAAATTTTCTTTCACCGTTAATAGTTAAATATAAGAAAAACCACGGTTAAAATATAACCGTGGTTTCAAATTTAATTTTGCTCTATGACTCCATAATTAGGATTTCTATTTCTTTCTCCCTTCTTGAGTGTTTTGAGCAGATTAAAATCAATTCTTGAAATTTTTTTGAAAATTCCGCGTATACATCAAGCTGTTCTATTCTTGTGTTATGCCACTTCTTCATTAAGTCAGCTTTTTCGTAAATAAGTTCACCTGCACAACGTAAAACGTATCTCAAGCTCAATGTGTCATATACTGGCATTTTAAATTCAGCTGTTCCTATTGGAATATTAAGCTGTTCTTGTTCATCAATTATTCCCTTTGATTTTAATTCCGTTAGAAATTCCGTACTTGACATTTCTTTGTCAAAATACATTTCGAATCTATCAAAGATTCTTATGAATTCTTCAATTAGTTTCGTTAATTCCCTGTTGTCACTCTCAATTAGACTTCTGTAATTCCTCCGAATTGAATTAGCTGTTTTCTTATAAAAAGCAACAGCACCTGCAATTAGTAACAGCTCACATAAAATTACAATGATATAATTTAACATATAGAGCATCCTTTCTTTAATTAAAGCATATAGATAGATAAACGAATTAGCTCTATTATACCATCATTTTTAAAAGCTTGCAAATCCAACTATGTTTGAACCATTTTTAAACCAAACTATTGTAATAAGAATTATAAAGCTTACTGTAATATCCTCCTGATTCCACTAACTCATCATGATTTCCTTCTTCAACAATCTTACCATTGCTTAAAACTATAATCTTATCAACATTAACAATAGTTGCCAATCTATGTGCTATAAAGATTGATGTTTTCTCTTTAGACAATTTGTCCACAGATTCTTGAATTAATTGTTCAGTAGTTGTATCAATATTAGCAGTTGCCTCATCTAAAATAAATACTGATGGATTTAAAGCAAAAATTCTAGCAAATGCTAATAATTGCTTTTCTCCTGCCGAAAATGAATTTCCACGTTCTCTTGCAATTTCTTCTAATCCATTTTCTTGATTTTCTATAAACTCATTTGCAGATGCCAGCTTAATAGCTTCTTCAATTTTTTCATCAGAAATATCATTAAACAATTTAATATTATCTTTAATTGATTTTGCATAAATAAATGGATCTTGAAGTATTGTACCAATATTTCTTCTTAAATCTGCAAGATTTATATCATTTATATTAATACCATCAATTAAAATCTCTCCTTTTTGAATAGTATAAAATTTATTAATCAAATTAGTAATTGTAGTCTTTCCAGAGCCAGTTTTTCCAACTAATGCAACACTTTGTCCTGGTTCAATTGTGAAGCTCACATCCTTCAAAATCCATTTTTCATCTTCATATGCAAACCACACATTTTTAAACTCAATTTTACCTTTAATCTTATCAACTCTCTTGCCAGAATCAAAATCTTCTTGCAATTCTTCTTTATCTAAAATCTCATATACTTTATCAATAGATGTAACCGCTTCTTCAACAATCTCAACATTTTCAATAATTCTATTAATTGGATCAAATAGATTTCTCAAATATGTAATAAACATATAAATTACACCAACTTCTAAATTCTCACCAATTAGTTTATTAATCACAGCCCAAATAACAATTGCAATTCCTAAGTTTTCTATTAAAACCATTATTGCAGGTAATAAACCTTGCAAAAGTCCCATAGGCTTAATTGTATTTCTAAATTCGTTTGTAATATCTTCGCACTCTTTTTGTTTTTCTTTCTGTCTATTAAATATTTTTATTACCTTTAACCCATATATAGACTCAGAGAAAAATATATTCATTTTTGTTCGAACAATCTTTACTGCTGCATACGTCTTATTTAATAATTTTGTAATTATCAAAGATGATATAATAATAAGTGGAATAATTATCAAACTAACTGCTGCTAACTTGTAACTAATATAAACCATTACTCCTAATAGTCCCACTATTATAAATACATCTTTAACAATAGTCGTTACTACATCACTAAATAATGCATACACATCTTCAATATCGCTAATAATTCTTACAAAAAGCGTACCTGAAGGTGTTTTATCATGAAACTTGATATTTGCTTTTTCCATATATGTATACATTCTATTTCGTAAATCATAAACAACACTCTCACCAATTATACCTGTCCTTGTACCATTAAAATACTCAAGAAAGTTTTCTAATAATACTAATCCAATATATATGTATGCAATAATAGAAACTGATAACCACTCTTGTGCTTCAACTCCATTTTTCAGAAAGTCATCAATTAAAACTCTAATTAAATAAGGTTTTACAAGAGCAAGAATATCTATTAATAATGCAAGAATTGTAACAAATACAACTGTTTTTCTATATGGTTTAATCATGCCTGTAATTCTTTTTAATGTCTTATTTTTCACTATTTCAACCTCCTAACTATTTTTATTTTTCAATGTACATTTACTTTAAAAATTCTGGGCTACTTCTTTCAGCTTGATTTTTATAAAACTCATAATATTTCTCTTTATTAGCAAGTAAATCTCTGTGAATTCCTCTTTCAACTATTTCTCCATGTTCTAAAACCACAATTTCATCACAATGTTTTATATCTGAAATTCTATTTGAAATAATAATACAAGTTTTGTTATCTGTAAGATTCTTAATATTGTGTAGTAAGCTTTCTTCTGTTTTATTATCAAGTGCTGAAAAAGTATCATCAAAAATAACAATATTACTTTGATTTAAGAAAGCTCTTGATATTGTAACTCTCTGCTTTTGACCACCAGATAAATCTATTCCCTTTTCGCCTATTATAGTATTTATTCCATCTGGCATTTTTTCAATTTCACTGTAAATCATTGATGATTTCGTACTTTCAATAATATCATCTTCATCATATATATCTCTAAACAAATTTATATTATCTTTCAAAGTAGATGAAAACAAGAAATTATCCTGAGTTATATAACAAATATTATGTCTTATAGTATCTGTTTTAATTTGATTTATGTCTTTTCCATCAATAAATATTTTTCCATCTGGTATTTTGTATAACTTAAGCAATAAATTCATTAAAGTTGTTTTACCACTTCCAATTACACCAATAATACCAAGTGATTTTCCTTGCTTAATTTCAATATTAATATCTTTTAAAACATTTTCATTTCCGTCTGGATATTTATATGATAAATTTTTAATTACAATATCACCTTTCAAATCTTCCGGTTTATAATTATAAATTTCAATTTTCTCTTCTTTCAAATTTAAGAAATCATCTAATCTCTTATATGCAACCTGAAATCTTTTTAGATGTTTTACCATCCATGGAATCCATCTAATTGGATCCTGTAAAACCAGCATATATCCATTAAATGCGACAAAATCTCCAACTGAAATGTCGCCATTTAAAACCATTTTACTACCAAATAAAATTGATAGCCCCATCCCTATACCTATTCCTAAGTTCATAAAAATACTGATCAATGTTTCAATTTTTATTACCTCAACATTAGTATTTTTTAAACTAGTATTTTTCTTTATAAATTCTTCAATTTGTCTTTTTTCTCCAACATATGCTTTTGTAGTTCTAATACTATCTGTACTTTCTTGGACATATTCAGATAAATTTGTGAATTTTTTTCTTGACTCATTGTAGTGTTTTTCAATTTTCTTTACCATCATTAGTATTAAAACAATGCTAATTGTTATTGGCAAAAGTACTATTAATGTTAGTTTTGTATTGGTTGCTTGAACCATTGTAAACGCTACAATCAAGAAGTTTAAAACAAATCTTACAATTAAAGTAATAACATTTGATATAAATTTTCTTACCTGATTTATATCCTTAACAAAGTAAGACATTATATCTCCGTTTTTCATTTTTTCTAATGTAGATACATCCGTTTTTAGCATTTTTTCATATATTGTATCTCTTATTGTTTTAGTATTATTTCTTCCAATTTTAGCATCAATCATTTTCCAAGTGACCCTTACAGTTATTAATACTAAACACATCAATAGTAATAAAAGTACTGTATGAATAATTTGTTCTTTATTCGTATCTAAATTATAAAGTAAATCAACTATTTGTCCCAGTAATTTTGATGGAACTGTTAGTAGATATACATTTATTGCTATAAAAATTATTTCTATTAGCAATAAAAGAGTATTTTTTTTGTATAAATTTAAAAGTGTCTTTTTCAATATTTTCCCTCCTTTAATTATGTATATTTTATTTACTGTTTACTTTAACTTTTTTAATAATCTACCTCCTTATTATTTTTTTATAATTTCGTTATTAAACATTTCTTTTATTATCATTTATAAAATTGGGTTAGATTTTATAGATGTAAAACATAAAGACGCAAAAACACCAAATATGTTAATCCATATTTGGTTGCTATCTGATTAAAGATGTTTCTTAATACATTGCATAACTCTTGAAAAATAGCATTTACATTAATGTTTAATATACAAAATCATATAAATTCTACTAATAGAGTTTGGCTTCTGTGTTCGGAATGAGAACAGGTATCTCTCTACAATGATTCGAATTATATCAAATTTTGTAAATAAATGTCAATAAAAATTACATAAAAAATTAACTTTTATTGCTGAGTGCTTGACTTTATTTAAAAAAAGTAGTATAATATAGTTCTATTAAAAATAAATAAACACTCATGAAAGGAGGCATTTTCTATGTTAAACAAGAAAATGTCATACGCCCACAACCCCAAGACCCTTGTAAAGTTCAAAAAAGAAAACGAACAACTTATACGTTCAAAGGTTGAACTTTCAGACCGATATGAGCAAGGTGGTCTTGTTTATGCAACTATTGCTTGTGCTAAATCAAAAGTAGATTTAGCTAAGATTAAGCATTTGCTTGTTGGCAATGTTGCCGGGGTATAATTCCTTAATCCCTTCTGTTTTTCAGAAGGGATTTTTCTATATTATTCCGTAAAAAGTCAAACAAAAAAGATGCTTAAGAAATTAAGCATCTTCATTTATTATTCAGCTACTTCGTCAGTATCAACAGCTGCTGCTGTTTCTTCTGGT
>CAMUZC010000032.1 GCA_947165105.1 uncultured Lachnospiraceae bacterium
TAAAAACACGGACTTCATTTGAAGTCCGTGTTTAAAATTTGAAAAACAAAATAATCAACAGATTTCATCGCATTCAATTGTTATCGTTTTTCTTGACGTAACTTTATACTTTTTTTGAAATAAGATTTTAGAAATTACAAAGTAATCTCCAATTATCATATTCTTATTCTCTGCTAACCACTTAGACTGAAGATAATTGCACAGTGTCTCCTTTTCCTCTCTAAAAAGCGGAACCGCATCTACAATAACAGATATCTTTATAGCATTTTCTCTGTTAACATAGCATGATGGTTTTGCATGATTTTCAGATAGTTGTTTCGAAATTGCTTTATCAATAGCCTCTTTAAGTGCCTGTACTTCTGGTCTTTCCATAAAATAACCTCCGTTCAATTAAACAATGGTTTGTGTAAGCGTCTGACCTCCACTTACTGCGTTTTATATATTAGCAGGTACTTGACCTGTTTAAAAAATTATACATACATAATATCACAGATTTACATAAAAGTCAATGTATCCATAACATTTGACCAACTTAAAAATCCATGCTATTTAGTCCCCCACAAAAAGTTCTTGTTTTTTATGTTAATTTCTGCTATAATAAACCAAGATGGTTTATTTTGTGCCGTCCGAAACTTCGGAGGCGTAGACCTCCAATAAATAAACAATACTATGTTTAAGGAGGATGCATCAAGAATGCAAAATAAAGATAAGTATGTATCTAAAGATGCTGAAATTACGTATGAGGAGAGAAGTCTTAACGTACCAAAAAGTATCTTTAATACAATTGATGGGATAATGACATTTATGAGAACAGCTGGTTTTGCTAATAAAACAGACATAAACAATGTACTTCCTATCAGCTATGATAAGAAAGTACCTGCAGAATATTGTAGGCAATATAACGAAAAAGAATATCTGCTTGAAATCTATAAAAAACTAGGCATAACTATCATAGACACAGCTAATGATTACTATTACAATGTAATCCTACCAAAAAACTTGTCAATCGTTACAGATTCTACTGGTTACTGGGTAAAGGATTCTTCTGGGACTCCTCTTATTCATTACTACGACAAAGGATCTTTCTATGACAGAAAAGTTGTAGTTGACAATATCAATTTAAATCTGTAATATCTAAAACACAAACCAGGCGACAACCTGGTTTGTGTTTTATTATTTTTTGACTCTTTGTTCAAATAGCTTCAATTTATTTATATGTATTATAAAATTTCATTAGTTGATGTGCCAATTTCAAATTAACTCCCACACCAACAATACCTATAACTATTCCTAAAATAGATATATCTGTTCTAATAAAACAAGCACATTTTGCAACTATAACTAAGCTAATTGGCAAACATAAAATACTTGTAATTAATGCAGGTGTATATTTTCTTATTACAATTGCTTGAATTATATGTATAACCAAATGAACAGTAAATCCTACAAAACATCCAAACCATATTGCTTGAATAAAAAATATATTAGTAAATTGACTTAATAAACAGATTGATAATAAAACTATTAATTCTTCATAAACTGCAAGAGCAAATCCTTCAGTAGTTATGTTTTTATATGGTGAAAGAATTTTCTTTGCTAACTTATATTTGTTTTCTAAATTCTCTCCATATTTAGACATCCATCTTTTTATTCCAATAATTTCTTCCATATCATGAAACATGAAAATTACTGGTAGTAACCATATATATTCTTTCATATTATTCCCATCTCCTTCCATTCTTCTGTTACACACTTGTGTCTTTTTTATTTTTATGGTATACTTAAATACATGTAAAGTCAACATAAACTCAGAATGATACACAAATTTAACGAAATGTGTCACTAAATAAATTGGAGGTTTTATTATGAAAATATCAAATAATCCATCATCTATTCGTTCAAAAAAAGAAATAACAAATGCATTGTTAAAACTAATGGAAACAATACCTTATAATGAAATAACAGTTAAACAAATAGTTCTTGAAACAAATCTTGTTAGAAAAACATTTTATAGAAATTTTAAATCTAAGGATGATGTATTAAATAATTATATAAAAACAGCAATTAAAGAATATACAGATGCATTAACATCTGGTAATGATGCTCCTCTTTCTGTAATTTTTGATTTTTGTGAACGCAATAAAAAAATGCTTACACTGCTTGATAAAAACAATATGCTTCACTTATTGCTATTACAGCTTAACGAAAACATCCCTATAATAAGCTCTCAAACAAATCCAAAAAATAATCCCTTTGCCAAAAGTTTTAAAGATTTAGATTCTGACTATTTAATAGCCTTTAATATCGGTGCAATTTGGAATGTATTATTTACTTGGGTTAGAAAAGGTATGAATGAACCAATTGACAATGTTCAAAAAAACATAGAAGAATATCTTGTGAGAATGAGTACTAGTATAAAATAAAAAAATGAATCAACTAAATTGATTCATTTTTTTGTTTTAGTTTCTTATTTTTTTAACATTTCTATTCATCAAATGTCTACCAAGGTTTTTATATAAGAACTCCTTAAATTTTGAAAGTTCTTGACGATGTTCGTTATATAACTCATCTGGTGTATTATAAACTCCAAAATCTTGGTTTATTCCCTCACTTTGAATGTATGTATTATTTGCGTTCCAATCAATAGTAGGATTTTTAAAATCTTTAACCGCTACTCCATATCCGCAAAAAGCTCCGGAGCAATTATCAAATTTCTTTTGAAGATTATTAAGATATTTTATATCTAATATAAACGCTTCAAGTTCATACCATTGATCATTATATAATACTTCAACCCAACTGTGAAGTACATTTTGAGGTGCATTATTATAAACAAATCCTGTCATAGCACCTTTTTGAAGTTCTTTATTAATTGTAAAACCATGAATTCTACATGGAATATTTAATGCTCTTAATAATGCCATAAACAAAGTTCCTTTTGTGTTACATTGTCCATATCCATCTTTAAGAACTTGTTCAGCTGTTATATCATCTTTCACATTATATCCAAATAAGATTTCATCTCTTATATAATAATAAACTTCTTTTATTTTATTATAATCATCTAACTCTCTCCAGCCTCTTTCATTAATAAGGTTTTGGATAGAGTTGCATGAGTAGTTTAATAATTTTGTTTCTTTTAAATAATCTGAATTATTCATCTATTACCTCCTTTCAATCAAAATACATTATAAATTATATCACATTAATCTTAAAAAGTAAAATTGGAAATGAAATGTGCTTTCATTTCCAATTTGTCTTATTCACCTTTTATAGTATTAATTCTAAATAACTTAAACAATTCAACAATCACAACTGGTGCAAATACTAAACAGATAGTTTCAATAATATTTTCAGTTGGTAACATTACTATACCAAACAAATCTCTTAATGCTGGTACTAATAACACTACAAACATTAATCCTGCTGAAAGAGCAATAGCTCCTATCAAAATTAAATTACTAAATAATCCACTTGCAAATAAAGACTTACGATTATTTCTAATATTAAATACATGTACTAATTCTGATAAAGCAAGAACTATAAATGCCATTGTTTGACCAATCATTACACGAACTTCTTCAGGTGTTTTTCCATCTATTACTGGAACATTTTTTGTATTTAATCCTATAATAAATGCAGCAAGTGTTAGTAATCCTATCATTACACCTTGATATACTATTCTCCATGTCATACCTTTTGTGAATATGCCTTTTTGTTTTTTATTAGGCTTTCTATTCATAATATCTTTTTCAGCAGGATCAACTGCCAAAGCAAGTGCTGGAAGTGAATCTGTTACTAAGTTTACCCATAAAATATGAATTGGTAATAATGGTTCTATTAGTTTAATATCTATTCCACATTTACTTGCAAGTAATGGAGCAATTAAAATTGCTAAGAACAATAATATTATTTCACCAACATTACTTGATAATAAGAACTGAATAGCCTTCAAAATATTATCATAAATACGTCTTCCCTCTTCGACAGCAGATACAATTGTTGAAAAATTATCATCAGTTAAAATTACATCAGCCGCTTCTTTTGAAACATCTGTACCAACAATACCCATAGCACATCCTATGTCAGCAGTTTTAAGTGCTGGTGCATCATTTACACCATCACCAGTCATAGCAACAATTTCTCCATTTGCTTGCCATGCTTTAACAATTCTAACCTTATGTTCTGGTGATACTCTAGCATAAACAGCTATGTTTCTAACTCTTTTTATTAATTCTTCATCTGACATTTCTTCAAGCTCTGCTCCAGTTATTGCTTCATCTCCATCTTCCATAATTCCTAACGCTTTAGCAATAGCTGTTGCTGTAATTTTGTGGTCGCCTGTAATCATTACTGTTTTAATACCAGCAGATTTGCATTTAGCGACTGCAGCCTTAACTTCTTCTCTTGGTGGATCTATCATTCCTACCATACCCACATAAATTAAATCTGATTCGATTTCTTTCATTTCATCTTTTGATGGCATATGTTCCAATTCTTTATATCCCATTGCCAATACTCTTAAAGCATTTTGAGCCATTTGCTCATTTTGAACAGTAATTTTCTTTTTATATTCATCTAAATCATATCTAACATTTCCTTCAAAAATGTAACCTTTACATCTACTTAATAATTCATCAACTCCACCTTTCGTGTAAACTAAATACTTATCGCCTACTTGGTGAACTGTTGTCATTAATTTTCTATCTGAATCAAAAGGAACTTCTTCTACTCTTGGGTAAGTAACATATAATTCTGGTGTAAAGTCTAATTTAAATCCCATATCAACCAAAGCAGTTTCTGTTGGGTCACCTGTTAATTCATTGCTAGCACTTACTTTTGTATCATTACATAACATGGCTATATGAACTAATCTTTTTAAATCCATTATTTCTGAATCTGTTACGTCTTTCATATCTATTAATTTACCATCATAGAAAACCTTTTCAACTGTCATTTTATTTTGTGTCAATGTTCCAGTTTTATCTGAACATATTACAGATGCACTTCCTAAAGTTTCAACTGCTGGAAGCTTCTTTACAATTGCATTTCTCTTAACCATTCTTTGAACGCCAATCGCTAAAACAATTGTAGAAACTGCGGCTAATCCCTCTGGAATTGCAGCAACTGCTAAACTTACTGCAGTCATAAACATATCTAAAGGTTGTTTACCATATAATAATCCAATTACAAAAATAACAATACAAATAACTAAAGCAGCTATACCTAATGTTTTACCTAATTTATTTAATTTTGTTTGAAGAGGAGTTTCAGATTTTACAGTATTACTTATAATACCTGCAATTTTACCAACCTCTGTATTCATACCAGTTTCAACAACAACACCTTTACCTCTACCATATGTTATCAAACTAGATGAAAACAACATATTCGTTCTATCTCCAACACCAACTTTCTCATTTTCAATAGTTGCCGCATTTTTCTCAGCTGGAACTGATTCTCCGGTTAAAGAAGCTTCTTGAGATTTTAAATTAGCTGCTTCGATAATTCTTAAATCAGCTGGAACATAATCTCCTGTATCTAAAACTACTATATCCCCTGGAACTAATTCTCTAGAAGCGACCACATTTACTTGCCCGTTTCTAATAACCTTAGCAGAATGACTGCTTAATTTCTGCAAAGCCTCTAAAGACTTTTCAGCTTTAGCCTCTTGTGCAACGCCAATAATAGCATTAACAATTACAACAACCAGAATTATCAATGAATCTGTAATTTTTCCTTCTTCTATGTATCCAACGACACCTGAAACAATTGCAGCAATAATCAAAACTATAATCATAAAATCCTTAAACTGCTCTAAAAATTTTACAAACAAACTCTTCTTCTTCTGAGCTTGTAATTCATTACTACCATATTTTTCACGATTTTTGACTACCTGTTCATCAGATAATCCTGTTTTTTCAGTTATTTCAAATTCGTTATAAATTTCATCCTTTGACTTATTATACCAATTCTTTTCCATAAGTCATTCTCCTCCTTAAATTTCATATTACCATTTCATACTATTTAAAAATAAAGTATAAATCAACTTCCTCTGTTTTATAAATTAAGTATCACATTTTAACCTCCTTTAATTTATCACTTTAATAATTTTTCGTCAACGTTATTTTAGTTTATCGTACTGCAGTCAAAAATATTATCACAAAATTAATTTCTTCCTCTTGGCAACAAACAAAATACAAAAAAGACCTTTAAAAATACTCGAATCGAAACCCAAATATTTTTAAAAGTCTTGCTTCCTTTCATAAGGTTGCTAACCAGAAAATCGTACTGTTGATTAGCAAATTATAAGCTACTCCCTCTTAAATACGTATGTACCTATGCTCTAGGATGTGTATTTCTATAAACATTCTTTAATCCTTCATCTTGAAATTGCATATAAACTTGTGTTGATGAAATATCAGAATGTCCAAGCATAGATTGTATTGCTTTTAAATCAGCACCATTTTGCAATAAATGTGTTGCAAAAGAATGTCTTAAGACATGTGGTGTAATTTCTTTTGTAATATGCGCTTGTTCTTTATAATACTTAACTATCTTCCAAAATCCTTGTCTTGTTAGTCTCTTTCCATTAATATTAACAAATAATGATTTAACACTTTCATCTTTTATTAAATATGGTCTAGCTTCTTCTACATAATCTTTCAAAGCTTTTAATGACATTGTTCCTAAAGGAATGTTTCTTTGCTTTGTACCAGTTTTGCAACTTACGTATGCTTCTTCAAAGTTAACATCCTCTAAATTTAGTGAAATGATTTCTGTAACTCTCATTCCTGTTGCATATGCAAATTCAAGCATTGCTTTATCTCTAATTCCTTTTAAATCAACATTTTGAGGTTGTTCTAAAAGTAATTCAACTTCTTTTGCTGTTAATATACTTGGCACTCTTTTTTCAATTTTTGGTGCTTGTATATTGTTTGTTGGATCTACTAAAACTTTTTTTGTTCTTACTAAATATTGATAAAAAGATCTAATAGACGCTAAATTTCTTGAAACTGTAGATGATTTTTTTCCTATTTCTTGTAAATAATCTAAATAATCTTTTACTTCCTTTTCATTTACTTTTGTATATTCAATTTGATTTTCTTCAACATAACTTTCAAATTGAGTTATATCTCTTCTATATGATTGAAGTGTATTATCAGATAATTTTTTATCATTTTGAAGAAAATTCAAAAATAATTTTATTTGTTCATTCATTTCTCCATAGCTCCCTTACTTTTTATTATTTAATACTTTTTACAATTTACATAAACTATATAAGTTATATCAAATTTTTTATGAAAAGTAAAGAGTATTTTCAATATTTTTTAATTATATTTTTAATGATACATACATATTAAACCGCTTGAAATAAAAGCCTCTATAAATGATGCGATTACCATTGGAATTATAAGAATTAAGCATAATAATGTATGTCTTGCAATTTCACCCTTTATACCAACACCTTTATTATCCTTTATAAGCGTCCTATATAGCTTTAAAGCACTTACATTTAGCATTAAAATAATAGGTATGATAATTACATTTTGTAAAAAAAGTGAAGCTAAAGAAAAAACAATTCCGATTTCCTAGGCCTAAACTAGAAATAATTGCAGAAATTGTATATCCTATGCAAAACCCTTTGTATGCTGTAATGATATATATCAAAGGTATTCCAATTATAGTAGAACCTGCAAGCCAAATGATTGCTATTATTTTTATATTTTCAATAATTGATATTTGAATCAACTTAAACTTATCTACTTCATAATTTTCATTTTTTATTGTATCAATAAAGCTATTAATGTATCCACTTATTTCAGTTTTACTCTGTTCGTTTGAATTATTTATAAGAATTACCCCTACCATAACGCCAATTATAAAAATAATTGATAAAACTAAGTAATCCTTTAAATTACAACTAATATGTTCTATTAGAACTCTTTTGACATCTCCTAAATATTTTGTTTTGTATCTTGTTTTCGTTCTCATATGTTCCTCCACATCACTAGTAATAGCAATGTTTTCAAAGATTATTTGAATTACAGCTATTACTATATTTAACTTGTTAATGTGTATTCACATATAAAAAAATTATGCACACTAAGTTAACTTTTTATTTCTTCATAATTATTATTAGTTTACAGAATTCTCTGCTCTGCAATATGTGGATAATGTGGATAAGTCTGTGGATAACTGATATGACTGCGTTTCATTTTGCAAGTTATCCACAGGTTATTATTGTATCTTTTTATGAAAACTTTACATCTTGTTTGCATAATTTTTTCTACATTTTTTCTGGCATTTGAATTCCAAGTAATCCTGCACCTATTTTTAAAACTTCTCCTACTGCGTAAGTTAAAAATACACGTGCTTCTTTTATTTCTTCATCATCCACTATTACCTTATTACCATTATAAAATGTGCTATATGCTTTAGCTACATCTATTAAATATCTTGATAATATTGATGGTTCATTCTTGTCAGTAACTTGAATTAAAATATCTTCAAAATTATAAATTAGTTTTAATACATTTTGAGAATCTACATCTAGTAAATGTTTTGCATCCACATTATTTAATACTTTACCAGATTTTATATCTTCTATACTGTATCCAGCTTTCTCAATAATACTCTTTGTACGAACATAAGTATATTGTACATATGGTCCTGTTTCTCCTTGGAAATTTAAAATTATATCCCAATCAAAAATTTCATCTTTAATACGATTGTTTGACAAATCATTGAAAATTACAGCACCTATACCTACTTTTTTTGCTATATCCTCTTTGTTCTCCAAATCAGGATTTTTTTCTTCAATAATTTTTTGTGCTCTTTCTATTGATTCATTTAATAAATCTTCTAGTTTTACAACAGTTCCCTCCCTTGTTGACATCTTACCTGTTGGTAATAACACCATACCAAATGGAACATGTTCTAATCCATTAGTATATTTTTCATCTATGCCTAATAATTTTGCTGTTTCAAAAACTTGTTTAAAGTGGAGTGCTTGTTCATAAGATGTTACATACAAAGCTTTGTCAAAATCATATGTTCTTGCTCTGTATAAAATTGCTGCTAGATCACGTGTTGCATATGTTGTAGAAT
Organism: uncultured Lachnospiraceae bacterium; assembly: GCA_947165105.1. The sequence continues at coordinate 9,112 of CAMUZC010000032.1, forward strand.
CATTTGATTTTTTTATAATTATAGGCGTATTTATTCCTTTGTCTTCTAAATCTATAATTTTTGCTCCTTGTGATTCTTCTAATTTTCCAGATTTTTCTAATAAATCAATAATTTCTTGCATTTTATCAGAGAAAAAAGCCTCTCCATTCCATGAATCAAAGTGGCAATCTAAAAGATTATACACTTTTTCAAATTCTTTTAAACTTAGCTCTTTGAATCTCTGCCATAACTGAACACAATATGGATCTCCATCTTCTAATTTTTTAAAATTATTTCTACATCTCTCAAGAACAGCTTCATCTTCCTTGCATAAATTGTTTATTCTAACATATATTTCCATCATTTGATTTATTGGATCTTTTTCGATGTCATATTCATCTTTCCACATTGTATATCCCTCAATCATTTTTCCAAATTGAGTTCCATAATCTCCTAAATGATTTATACCAGTAGTGTTATATCCTAAATATTTATAAATTTTATATAAGGCTCCACCTATAACAGTTGAACGCAAATGTCCTATATGGAATGGCTTTGCTATATTAGGTGCAGAATAATCAATTACAATATTCTTTCCATTTCCAATACTTGATTTTCCAAGTTCACTATTTTGCTCTATTTCTTTTATTACAACTTCAGCTAGCTTGTTTTTATTAACAAAAAAGTTCAAATATCCTGACACAACTTCAACTTTTTCAATTACATTATTATCTAAAACAATTTTATTTTTTATTTCCTCTGCAATTATCATTGGAGATTTTCTTAACTCTTTTGCTAATTTGAAACATGGAAATGCATAATCACCATTTTGTGAATCTTTTGGCACTTCTATAAAAGAATATAGGTCTTCACTGTTTAATTCAACAGTTTTTGCAATTGCTATTGCAATTTCATTTTTAAAATCTAACATATTTTTTCCTCCTTTTTTAAACGCAAAACTTGCCTCTATGGAACAAACATCAAAAAAGACAATAAGATTAAAAATCTTATTGTCTAAAGGTGCATATATTTTAGCACGGTACCACTTTAGTTATTTTTACTTATCATAAAAATCCCTCTAATCTTCGTAACGTGAAGTAACCGTACCATCATACTTTATTCTAATTTCCGACAGTCCCTAACAAGTTCTTTTCATATTAACTTTCACTGTTGGCTTCCACCATTCCCAACTCGCTTTAGCTTCCATTAATATTACTCTCTCGTATTTTCAGTTTAATATTATGTCTATTATATTAACACTAAACATCCAATTTGTCAACACATTCTAATTCTCTTGATTTTCAGAATCTCCCTCTGTTAATCCAGAATTATCATCTTGTCTCTGATTTGGTTCATTTTCTTCTTGTTGTTGACTTTCTGTATTTACATTATCTTGAACATTATCTGTAGTTTTTTCTGAATTATCACTCTCTTGATTCTCGTTTTGTTTTTCTTGATTATTGTTATTTTCATTTTGAGTTGTATTATCTACCTGTTGATTATTTTGGCTAGTTTCATTATTATTATTCTCTTCATTATTGTTCTTCTCTTCGTTTTTTGCTTGTTCTTTATTTTCACTTGATATAGCATTTTGTTTGCTTTTTTCGATTGCTTGTATGTTTTTCTCAGCTAATTCTTTTGCTTTAGCATCTAATATACCAAGTTTTTTATTTTCCTTTTTATCTTCTTCTGTTGTTTCAAGAATTTCTACTTCATCATCATCTTCTACTGTATTCACACTAGAATTTGAATTAGTCTTCTTTTTAGATTTATCAAAATCATTTAATATATTTTTCTTAACTTTTTTTATTTCCACATACATACATTCATCGGTATCTGCAACTATACTACTGCCAGTTTCATTACTAGATTCATTTACGTCTGCAGTCTCTATTACAGCTTGTGTTTGTTCTATATTTTTAGCGTTATTTACATATCTATTTGTTAGAAAAATTATAACTGAAAACATTACTAAAAAAAATACTATTAAAACTTTATACATCAATTTCATTGTTTGTGCTCCTATCATTTGTTTTATTTATCTATAGTTTGTCTATCTATTGGAAATTATATCATTCAAATATTTACACGTCAATTGATATATAAAATTATTTTGTTTCAAATTAATATTTTATCAACAAATAAATTGCCAATACAATTTCTGAAATCAATATAACTGGAAATCCTATAAAAAACCTAGGCTTTTTTGTTTTATGTCTGAACATATACATTCCAGCAATACCACCAATACCTCCACCAAGTAGTACTAATGAAAGTAGTGTCTGTTCTGGAATTCTCCAAGCTCCTCTTTTAGCTTTCCATTTATCGATTCCCATTGCTGCAAAAGCTATTAAATTTATTGCTAAAATGTATAATAATATTCTAGTTAATCCAATATTCTCAATTATCGTCATATAAAAACCCCTTTCACTTTTATAACAAATATTATACTCCATTATATCTAAAATGTAAATTATAAAGTATAATTTTGACTTTTTATGTAAATTGTGGTATAATATCTGCATAGGTTTACCCTATTTTATATAGATTTCCCTGTTTTACACTTTTACGTGTTAATATAAAGACATATTAAACAAGGAGGAATCAAAATGATTCACGGAGACAATTCAACAAATCACAGCACAAGACCCTCAGATATGGACAAGGCAGTTGAGAATGCTAAATCTATCAAGCTTTCTTTGAACAAAATGTTTAGAGATGAGCTTTTATCGAGATTAGCAGTCTTTTTAGACAACTGCAATCCATGTTGGCTTTCAGAAATGGATGGTTGTACCATAAAATTAAAAGCCAAATTCGTTAAGAGCAAGGAAACCACAACAAGAATTATAACAAAGGTTATAATTGGAGATTACGGTTTTAATATTTCTCCTGACGAGTTAATCAAAGCAGCGTATAGCAAATATTCAATGACACCCAGAAATAGCTTTTCTCTGTCTGATGAAGATGTTTACGTCGGCTTAACAGGTGCTTACAGTCTTTTAATTAGCCAAATTGAAGACGGCGACAAAATTGCTGGACTTACTTTAAAGTACTCTTGGTTTGGCAGAGCACAGCTTGTGCTTGATCTCCAGTAATCAATTAAAGCCCCGGGATTCGGGGCTTTTTTCTTTTTATTTAATTTATTTTTAATTAATTTTATCCCCAGGTTGTAAACAAACTCATTTGATTACTTTCAGTCATTCCATCAAGTAATCCTACACCTTTCATGGTTTCAATTGCAACTTTACCAACCTTAGAACGTATTTTCAAATCTTCAATAGATGAGAATTTTCCTTCTTGTCTAGCATTATAAATATTTTCAGCATCAATTGGTCCGAGACCTGGAATACTGTCTAATGGTGGACGAATACCATCTTCTTCCATCAAAAATTTTGAATTATGTGATTTATATAAATCTATTGGTAGGAAATTTATTCCTCTTTCATACATTTCTAAAACTAATTCCAAAACTGGATACATTTCTTGATCCTTGTTTGATGCTCCGTTTCCAGCAAGTTCAATTTCTTTCATTTTGTTCTTAACACGTTCTTTTCCATGACACATAATTTCACTATCAAATTGCTTTGCTCTAATTGAAAAATATGCTGAATAATATGCTTTTGGAATATGAACCTTAAACCATGCAATTCTAAAAGCCATTGTTACATAAGCAGCCGCATGGGCTTTTGGGAACATGTATTTAATTTTTTCACAAGATTTTATATACCAATCTGGAACATCATGTTCCTTCATCAACTCTTTATACTCTGCCCATTTTGCTGGGTCTTTCAACGCTTTTCCCTTACGAACTGTTTCCATTATTTTAAATGCAGGGTTTGGTGGTAATCCTTTTTTAATTAAGTAAATCATAATATCATCCCTACAACAGATTGCCTCATTTAATGTAACTGTTCCTTCTTGAATTAAGCTTTGAGCATTGTTTAACCACACATCTGTACCATGTGATAATCCAGAAATACGAATCAATTCGTCAAATGTTGTTGGTTTTGTATCAACAAGCATTCCTCTAACGAATTTCGTTCCAAATTCAGGAACTCCAAAGCTTCCTACAGGTGATTTTATTTGTTCTGGTGTAAGCCCTAATGCCTTAGTTGAAGAGAAAATTGACATTGTTTCTTGATCATCTAATGGAATTTTATGTGGATCAACTCCTGTAATATCTTGAAGCATTCTTATAATTGTCGGATCATCATGCCCTAGAATATCCAGTTTCAATAGGTTTTGGTCTATTGAGTGGTAATCAAAGTGTGTTGTTATAATGTCTGAATTTGGATCATCTGCGGGATGTTGAATTGGTGTGAATTCGTAAATTTCTCTTCCTTTTGGAACAACTATAATTCCGGCCTGGGTGTTGTCCTGTTGTTCTTTTTATTCCTGTACAGCCTTGAGATAATCTTGAAATCTCAGCTCTACTTACTGGTACACCTCTTTCTTCAAAATATTTTTGAACATATCCGGTAAGCTGTTTTATCAGCAACTGTACCAACTGTTCCAGCTTTGAATGTAGTTCCTTTTCCGAAAATTACTTCTGTATATTTATGGGCCTTCGCTTGATATTCACCAGAAAAGTTTAAGTCGATATCAGGCTCTTTGTCTCCATTGAATCCAAGGAAAGTTTCGAACGGAATATCCATTCCATCTTTATCATATTTTGCACCACAAACAGGACAATTTTTATCTGGCAAATCAAATCCATTTTTATACCCATAATCTGTAAAATCAGAATGCTTACAATTCGGACATCTATAATGTGGTGGAAGTGAATTAACCTCTGTAATACCTGTCATATTGGCAACAAATGATGAACCAACTGAACCTCTGGAACCTACCAAGTATCCGTCTTCATTTGACTTCCACACTAGTTTTTGAGCTATAATGTACATTACGGAGAATCCATTTTTAATGATTGAATCAAGCTCTTTATCTAGTCTTTCTTGAACAATTTGTGGCAGAGGATCACCATATAATTCATGCGCTTTGCTATAAGCTATATCTTTAATTGTTTGTTCACAATTATCGATATAAGGTGGACATTTTTCTGGTGATATAGGGCTAATTCTTTCACACATATCAGCAATTTTATTTGTATTTTCTACAACAACTTCATATGCTTTTTTCTCTCCTAAATATTGGAATTCTTTAAGCATTTCTTCAGTTGTTCTTAAATATAATGGTGCTTGCTGATCTGCATCTTCAAAACCTTGGCCAGCCATTAAAATACGTCTATATACTTCATCTTGAGGATCCATAAAGTGAACATCACATGTTGCAACAACTAATTTACCTAGTTTTTCTCCTAAATCAACAATTTTTCTATTTATATCTTCTAACGCTCTAACATCTGGAACTGTACCATTTCTGACCATAAACATATTATTTCCATTTGGCTGAATCTCCAAATAATCATAATCTGAAGCAATTCTTTCAATTTCTTCGTCAGTTTTTCCTGCTACAATTGCCCTATATAATTCTCCTGCTTCACAGGCACTTCCCATAATTAAACCTTCTGAGTACTTTTTATATATTGATTTTAAAATACGAGGTTTTCTATAAAAATAATCTAAATGTGAGATTGATACAAGCTTATATAAATTCTTTAATCCTACGTAATTTGTTGCTAAAATAATAGCGTGATAAACAGGAAGCTTTTTATACATTTCTTTTGATTCATCTATATCTGTTACAATATCAATGTCATCAATAGTTTTAGCCCCTTTTTCTTTTAACATTCCCATCATTACATTTAAAACTTTAACTGTTGTATCAACATCATCTAAAGCCCTGTGAGCTACTTCAACTTTGATACCTAGCTTATCTGCAATAAATCCTAATTTATATTTAGTGAATTCAGGAAATAATACCTTTGCCATTCTCAAAGTATCCATATATGTATTATTTAGTTCATACCCTAGTAAATTCCCATGGTATTTTAAGAATGGAATATCGAAATCTGCATTATGTGCAACTAGTACTGAATCTCCAACAAATTCCAAGATTTTTGGAAATACTTGGTCAATTGTTTCTGCGTCTTTTACCATTTCATCAGTTATATGTGTAACTTCCACAACCTCTGGTGGTATTGGCTTTTCTGGATTTACAAAGCAACTAAATGAATCAATTACTTCTCCATTCTTAACTTTCATAATTCCAACTTCAGTTATTTTATCAGTTCTAAATGATAATCCTGTTGTCTCTAAGTCTAGCACACAGTATGTTGTATCTATATCTTGTCCTTTTGAGCGAGCTACTATTGGAGTTTTATCAGGACATAAATATGCCTCCACACCATAAATTACTTTCATGTCTTGATTGTTAAATCCTAATAATTTATGTGCTTCAGGGAATGCTTGAACAACACCATGATCAGTTATTGCAATTGATTTCATTCCCCATTTCATTGCTCTTTTTATCAAATCTTTGGCTGATGTCATTGCATCCATTTGACTCATCTGAGTATGCATGTGCAACTCTACTCTTTTTACAGGACTTTCATCTTTTCTTGATACTTTCTTCATTCCTGATGTTTCTATAACAACATTTGCAATTGCTCCTAATTCCTTTGCAAATGGATCAAATTGAACATTTGCTGATACCTTTACTCCTGGAGCATCTTTTAATCTTTTAATTATTTGCTTGCTGTCCTCTGGTTTAGCAAATATTTTACATGTAATTGTGCTGCTTCCATCATATACATCAAATGGAATTAAAACTTTTCCTGTTTTTAATTCTCTCGTTTCTCCCATATTTACGATTTCACCATCAATGCATACTTTTCCTGTATCTACTGACAAATCAACTATTTTAAGTAATGGATCTTTTATGTTTGCGTTTCTTCCATATATTAATGGAGATGGTCCATCATCTTCTGGTGGTGGTTCTGGCATTGGTGGAGGTGGTGGCATTGGTGCACTTTGATTTGAAGTATTTGCTGAATTACTTGCTCCATTTCCAGCTTGACCAACTGTACCATTTTCGCCCTGTCCTGAATTTCTTCTAGCCAACAATTCTTGCTCACGTGCTTCAACTCTTTTTCTCTCTTCAGCCATTGCTTCTTTACGTTGCTCAACCGCTTCTGCGTTAGCTCTTCTAATAGCCTCTTCTTCAAGCCTTCTAGCATTTTCCTTATATTCTTCAACTCTTTCTTGTGATTCGGTATCAAAGTATTTTATTTTAAACCTTTTACCATAAATGTTATAAATAACTTCAGAAAAAGTATTATCAATTCCTCTTGCATATAATATTTCGGCACCTTTTAGTTGCAAATTAACTTTTATAGTATTATCATCTTCCAACTCAACTTCAGAGTTTCTTAAAATTGCTTTAACTGATGGATATTTGTATGACATATAATTTATAATATCTTGCCATTTTGATACTACATCCACTTGAATTTCTTCTGTATAATCTATTTTTACAATTACTACTTCAAACTTAAATCTTTCAATCAAAAAAGCTTCAAAATTGTGAACATCTTTAATGTCTACTAATTTATCTGATTGAAGTAAAATCTCAAATCTATTAGTTTTTTTATATAAATTAACCTTTTTTATAACTGCTTTTCTAAGACTCCCACCATTTTGAAAGTCTGCAAAGACTTCTTCTATTAGCTTTTCGATAACATTGCTCATTTTTCATCCGACTTCCTTTTT
>CAMUZC010000033.1 GCA_947165105.1 uncultured Lachnospiraceae bacterium
CTGCTTTTTCTTTCGCCTTTCTTTCTTCTTCTTTTCTTCTTGCCTCAGCCTCTGCTTTTTCTTTGGCTCTTCTTTCTTCTTCTTTTCTTCTTGCCTCAGCCTCTGCTTTTTCTTTAGCTTTTCTTTCTTCTTCTTTTCTTCTTGCCTCAGCTTCTGCTTTTTCTTTAGCTTTTCTTTCTTCTTCTTTTCTTCTTGCCTCAGCCTCTGCTTTTTCTCTTGCTTTTCTTTCTTGTTCCTTTTTTTGCTCCATTACCGCTTTATTCTTTAATTCACTTGAAGATTTGCTAATTTTCTTTTTAGCAACAGCAGTAGGAATTATTACAGGTTGTGTTAACTTACTTCCAAGATCAATTTCTTTCTCAACATATTCTTTTTGATTAGAAACTAATGCAGAATTTCCTCTCTTTCCTGTTATTCCCATAATTTTTCTATATGAACTTGAGTTATTTTCCAAAATTGACTTAACACTATTTGGCAAAGTTTGAATTATTAATTTAACTTGATCTTCGGAATATTGAGAAACAATACTATCAAAACTTTGAACACATTTCTGAGTATTTCCACCAATTCTCTTATAATGATTTAATATATTTTGAATTTCAGACTCATTTACGCCATTGTCTGATGGATCACTTGTATAATTTATTTTTTCAGCTTCAACTTTATAATAAGCCTTTGCTTCTTTTTTGCTTCTTGGTTTATATATTAAATCTACAACTTTTTGAACACTTCTGTCTTGTCCAATTAATACATTGTATATACCTAAACCAAATAATTTTACTAATAATGGATCATTTTTTGTACGTCTATCCATACATAGTAAAATTATTGGTATATCACTTCCATCAGCATTTGTTGCTTCGTCACTTATTATATCCATCTTTTCAAAAATGAATTTATCAACAGCCTGATAATTATCACTTGAAAACATTTCTAAATCTTCACTTATGACTATTCTGTCATATGTTTTATCTTTTTGTAATTCCTTAATTATTGCATTATAATAGTAAACTGTTTTACTAGAAATAATCTCTTTATACTCTTTTTGATACATCCTAGTAATTGATTCTGCATCCTTTTCATCATTAACTGCAAATAAAACTTTCATTTGTAATACCTCCACTTTACTTCTTAATTAATTAACTCTCACGGGTTACCACTATTGCAAATATTATTGGAAGAACCTGGCATATAATTCCAAGTGTAATTATTGCTATCATTCCGTTAAAGCCAATATTTCTGGCATCCATTCTTTTTAGCCCTATTACATACTGATACATTGCACTAATAGCAATTCCAATAAATACAAATGGAATACTATAAATTCTAACTGCATTTAATACAGATGCAGTTATAGCATATGTACGTGAACCATATTGTTCTGTAAGTTCCTCAATTGATGCTTCTCCATTCTTTTTCATTTCAAGTAACACGTGTGTTCTTTCATTTTTTAAAGTTCCTTTTGATGATTCGTTTGAAGTAGCGTATACTGTAGTAAATAGTGAACATATCACAAAAAATACTATTAGTATAACTCTAGTTACTTTTTTCATATATATTTACTCCTTTCATTTTTTTACATACTTTATCTATTTTATTACTACTTATATAATAATACACTAGAAATGTCAAAATAGCAAGAAGATATGTGAAATTTTTTACTATTTATTTCCATTTTTTTATTTCCCTTATTTTTTAGTATTTCTCAAAATTTATTAAATTATAATCCCATAATTTTTCGGAGTAAAAATCACATTTTTAGTAAAAAATAAACCAATCCTTTAACTTAAAGGATTGGTCAAAAATTATTTCGATGTTTTTATTATAATTCCATATTTTGAAAGTACATTATCTGAAGCATTATATTCAAAAACTGTTTTAGTATCTTCCATTTTATTAAAAATATCTAAAACTATATCTCGTTCCGTGCGATTAACCGCAATATATATTTTATTTTCCATTTTCTTAGAGCGACTATACTCCTCTTCAGAATCTACATATCTTTCAAAAATTAAAAAGTTTTCATTTGCTTCGATAATTTTCATTTTTGCATTTGATAAAACTTTTAACTTTGCTCTTACTTTTCCTATTTTCACAAAAAAATCATATAATTCCTTGTCCATGCTATTCCAAGGAAAACACTGTCTGTTGAATGGATCTCTAAATCCATACATTCCAGCTTCATCTCCATAATATATGCATGGGTTTCCTGGCAAAAAGTACTGGATTGCGACTGCAATTTTCATCATTTCTCTTGCCTTTTGATAATCTTCTTCTGACATCTTTAATTTTGAAAATTGCCATTCTCTTCCATATGGAACATCCCATACCCAGTTATATCTGCTATCTTGAATTCCATCACTTACTAATGTTGTCATTGCTCTAGTAATGTCATGAGTAGATAAACTATTCATTAGTGAGTTTAATGCATCTCCCGGATATTGTGTAATTATATCATTTACTGTTTCAACAAAGTATTTTGCTCTTCCATATCTAACATATTTTAAAATTGCATTTGTAAACGGATAATTCATTACACTGTCTAGTCCTTTTCCAAGTAAATATGTTCTTTGCTTACCATATCCTTCTTTCGTTATTGCATTATCCCATACTTCACCAAGTAAGAAACCATCTTCTTTGTTTCTTTTTACTGCAATTCGTATATTTTCAATAAATTCATCTGTTAATTCATCGGCAACATCTAATCTTAATCCATCAATTCCCATAGAAAACCATTTGTCAATTAATCCATTTTCGCCATAGACAAATTCTTGCCATTCATGATTATTTCCATCACATACCGGCAAATTTTTAAATCCCCACCAGTATTGGAATTCCCCTTTTTTGTTCTTCCTATACCAATTATAGTAAGGTGATTCTTTTCCTTTGAAAGCTCCTACCGAATTATATGTTCCATATTCATTAAAGTATTTGCTATCATTTCCTGTATGATTAAAAACTCCATCGATTATAATTTTCATTCCATGTTCATGTACTGCATTGCATAAACTTATTAAATCGTCATTTGTCCCTAAATATGGGTCCACCACTTCATAATCACCTGTGTCATATCTATGATTAGATTGACTCATAAATATTGGATTTAAATAAATTATCTGAACACCAAGTTTTGAAATATAATCAAGTTTCTCTTCTATACCTTTTAGATTTCCCATAAAATAATCATTATTATGAATTTCGCCGTCTGATTCTGGAGCCCAATTAGGCATATCTCCCCATTCTTTTGTCACTCTTGATGATATTAATTCTGGTTGATATTTTTCACTTTTAAAAAATCTATCAGGAAAAATCTGATACATGATTTTTCCTTTTGCCCATTCAGGTACTTCAAAATTGCTTTCATAAACAGTTAATGTCCAATATGGCATATCATCATTTGTCATACTTGCGCATTCATGCTGAATATCATTTTTTATGCAAACGCTTTTTCCGTTAATTATCAGCATTATGCAAAAATAATGTAATCCAGTATTCTCAAGTGGAATTTCACAAGCAAAGATATTCATTTTCTTTTCAGTTGTAATATACTTCATTCGTATTTCTTTTTCATTTGTGCCTTTTTGTTGATTGATTACAACTTTTGCTTCATCAACAAAACCATAATCTGTATCAATGTTTAAGTAAATATTGTACCTCTCACCCTTTTTTGCAGTTGTATCAGGTACTTCTACAAAAAAGTTTTTTCCTTTGAAATAATTCATTGTCAAACCTCCTTAATTATAATTAGATTACATTGTAAATGTGTCATTTGACTTAATAATAATTTACTATTATTAATAAATTTTGTCAATCAAATTTTAAGGGCGCCGAAATTCGACGCCCTTAAAAAATCTAATTTTATTTTTTCCCTATAAAATAATTTTTCTTTCCTTTTTTTACAACAATATATGTTCCATCAATAAACATATTATCAGTAATCATAGTCTCAGTATTTTCAACCTTTTCGCCATTAATTGAAATAGCTCCATTTCCTATGAATTCTCTTGCTTCTCTTTTACTTTTTACAACTTCCATATTTGTTATAAAATCAACTACATTAACATTACTTTCAACTTGTTTAATATCTTGGTCACCAAATAAATCAACAATGTCTTCTTTAGACATTTCATTAAACTTATTGTTAAATAGGTTTTCTGTTAATTTTACAGCTTTTTCATATTCTTCCTTGCCATGCAAAAATGTAATAATTTCTCTTGCTAATGCTTTATGTGCTTCCCTTAATTCTGGATGTTCATTATTTTTTCTTTCATATTCTTCAATTTCTTCTTTTGATAAAAATGTATAAATTTTCAAGTAGTCTATAACCATTGAATCTTCAACATTTATAAAGAATTGATATAACTTATAGCTTGATGTTTTTGTCTTATCTAGCCATAAAGCATTTCCTTCGCTTTTTCCAAATTTCTTTCCTTGTGAATCTGTTACAAGAGGCATTGTAAATGCATATACTTCATCACCTGTTGATTTTCTAATTAAATCAATTCCTGCTGTAATATTTCCCCATTGGTCAGAACCAGCACATTGAAGTGTAACGCCTTTTGTATCATGTAAGTGTTTAAAATCTAATGCTTGTAAAATCATGTATGAGAACTCTGTATATGTAATTCCAGAATCTAATCTTCTTCTTATAATATCTTTGTCAAGCATATAATTGATATTAAAGAATTTCCCATAATCTCTTAGAAAGTCAATTATATTAATATCTTTAATCCAATCATAATTATTAACAACTTCAAATCCAAAAATTTCCTCAGCTTGTTTTTTCATTGCTTTGAAGTTTTCTTCAACCTGTTCTTTTGAAATCATAGCTCTTTCTGTTGTTGGTCTTGGATCTCCAATCATTCCTGTTGCGCCACCTACTAATAAAATTGGGTGATGTCCTGCTGCTTTTAATCTTTTAGATATCAAAAATGTTGATAAATGTCCTACGTGCATACTGTCTGCAGTTGGATCTGTTCCAATATAAAATGTCATTCCACCTTTATTAAGTTTTTCTTCTAATTCAGGGCTTGATATATCTTTTATTATCCCTCTCCATTTTAATTCTTCAAATAATGTCATAAAAATTCCTCCTTTTAAAACAAAAAGAGTTAAATCTTCCTAAAAAGGACGATTTAACTCGTGGTACCACCTTTATTTATATGCTCTATTATTTCATAAACTTAGAACATACCTTATTTCTAGCTATTCGTTGCTACCGTTAATTACTGTAAGAATTGTAATTCATAATTCTATATTCTGATAGTTCTCAGCTACCACTATCTCTCTTTCTTTTTGTAACTATAAAATTACTACTAGCTTTCTTTTTATAACGCAATTAAATTTAATTATAACTATTATAACTTGTTTTTACCTTAAGTGCAAGTATTTTATGAATAATTTTCCAATTTTTGTTCACACTAATTCTAAGATATTTTTTAAGGAGGTATTTTATGAAAAACGATAATTTAAACATTTTAGATGAAGTTAATAAAGGAGCAACTATGGGAATGGATGCAATTTCCTATGTTTCAGAAAAAGTAAAAGATGGCGATTTTAAGCAAGTTTTAGATGTTGAATATAATAAATATAAAGATGTTTCAAATAGAGTTAATAAATTATATGCTAATTACAGCGATAAGGAACCTCATGAAACAAATGCCATGAATAAAATGATGACTTGGTATGGGATACAAATGAAAACTATGACAGATGATACAACATCTAAACTTTCAGAATTGTTAATGCAAGGCACAAATATGGGAATTATTGAAGGTAGAAGATTGCTAAATCAACATAACGAAATCGAACCAGATGTTGAAAAAATTCTAAATGAATTTGTTACTATGCAAGAAGATAGTGTTGAAACATTAAAGAAATATTTATAATCCAACAATTAGAACCGTCCCCTAAAATCAGACTTCAAAATATAAAAAAAGAGTCCACAAAAAGTGGACTCTTTCTTTGACTAGTCAATATATCTTAAATAAACATTCAGCTGGTAAATAGCTTTATCTAAAACATCTGAAATAGTCATATTTGTTGTATCTATATAGGTATTATATGATTCTCTTAAGAAATCTAATTCTTTCTGCGAACCATTTTTTATATCGTCATACAACTTCTTAGTGTTCTTTACCTGTTTTTCGAAATACTCCGGATACTCGTACCTATCTTTACCCTCATCTTCACATATTCTTTCCCATGCGACCTTAGCATCACAATTCAGATGTATATACATGTTGAACATAGCCAGTCTTTCCGGCCGCTGTATTTCATATATTTCTGAATATGTTTTGCCGCTTCTTGTTACCCCATGAGCATACTGATCTATTGGACCTCTTTGACAAATAAAGTAGTCACAATAACCTCTAAGCTGAATCATGTAATTTGAAAGTAAACCATCCGCAAAACTAAACAGCATCTGCTCTGTATACCAATCTTCATATCCGTTCTGGCTAATTGCATTATTGAGCAAATGAACAAGATATTTATCACATGGTGATTTTGCTGTAATAACAGTCTTTCCTCTTTCAGAAAGATATTCAGCTAATCCATCACGAAGATTAGTTTTACCGCTTCCATCCTGTCCAGTAATACAGATATACTTAGTCGGAAAACCATACTTCAATGAGCTTAAATCTAAAGCACCATTGTCCCGGACCAATTCTGGCAAAAAAACTTTCATTATTCATTCCTCCTTAATTAAGATATGGAAATCATTGTGGTTATTCGAATTGGTTTCATTGTACTTTCGTAAAACTCATTTGTCAATAAATTGTTTAACATAACTCTAGAGATTTTTAAAAAATTGGTTTTCCCCATTTAATAACAATATCTTCTGGAATATTTAGATTACCATGTCCTTTTCCTAAAAAAGTGTCCGGTTTTCTTTCTCCATGATAATCTGAACCACCTGAAATATAGTAGTTCTTTTCGTTACATAAATTTATCATATAATCATGTTGTTCTTTAGTGAAAGTGGTGTAATAGCATTCAAACCCAGAAATATTTTTTGTGTTAAGCAAACATTCCAAAACCTTTGGTGTATTATCTCTGTATTCATATATGTGTGGTATAAAAACAATTCCACCTGCATCTAAAACACTATTAATAGCAGTTTCCAAATCTGGTACTAAATCATCTGCCTTTACAAATAATGGAGTATCTGGGTTTGACATATAATCTCTGTAAAAATCTCTACTGCTTTCCCAAGATCTTTCATTTAATTTTCCCTTGTTTTCTTCATATTTTTTCAAATTTCTATGTACATAACCTGATGCAAATTCACTATAATCAAATTTCTCAACTATATCATCATCTAATTTAATTCCGTATGCTTTACAATTTTCTACTAATCTTTCAAATTCAACTTTTGTTCTTTCTTCTGGGGATATCATAATTTTTTTCATATTTTCATTCATTTTTTTATAATCAAAATTATATCCTAAAATTTCTATTGGAACACCAGCCGCCTTAGAGTTTATTTCTATTCCTGGAATTATCTTTCCTGAGTAAAATTCTTTTATGTTCATTTTTTCTAATTCATCGTAAGCATCTGTGTTGTTATGATCTGTTATAGATATATAACTTAATTTTAAATTCTCAGCTTCTTTTAAAATTTTTGATAATTCATCTGAACCATCAAATGAATATTTAGAATGTATATGTAAATCAATCATTTTTATTTTTAATAATATATTTCTAAATTTGAATATATTATTATCTCCTTTCTTAAAATTATTACTATTTTTCAAAATAACTACTTGTATCTTCTAATCCGTCAAAATTAATTTGTCTTAGCACTTCAAACAAGATTATATTGACTGAATTAGATAAATTTAAAGATCTTAAATTATGTCTCATTGGAATTCTAATAGTATTTTCAATATATTTTTGTAATAAATCTTCTGGTAACCCCTTTGTTTCTTTCCCAAACAATATAAATACTTCATCAAATCCACTATAATCAACATCACTGTAGCAATGTGTAGCTTTTGTTGATGCATAAAACATATTGTTATCTTCTGGTTTATATTTCTCTAAAAAATCTTGAAGAGATTCATGTTCCTCAATATCAACCTTATCCCAATAGTCTAATCCTGCTCTTTTTAAGTATTTATCTGTAATTTCAAATCCTAGTGGTTTAACCAAATGTAATTTAGCACCTGTTGCCGCACAACTTCTTGCAATATTTCCTGTATTTTGTGGTATTTCTGGTTCAACCATTACTATGTTAATTTTCATTTCTGTCATTTCCTTTCCTTTTTGAGACATTTTTTATAAGTCCTAGTATTGTCTCATTCTACTAGCCCCTTAATTCAAATTTAATACTTCCTTTTCCATTTTCACATTCAACTGTTGCAATAGCACCATTTATAATTGTCATACATGGTCCTTTATGAGACATGTCTGCATCATAAATAATTGGAACATTTAATTTTGCTAAAACACTGTCTTTCAAAGCCTCTTCCATTGTGTAATCTAAAAATGATGTTTCAACACCATTTCTTCCAAAAATAATTCCTTTTGTATTTTTGAAATATCCAAGCTCGTTTAATTTCCATAAAACACGAATTAGTTCTTCTTTTGATAACTCGCAATTATCAAAATACCAGATAATTCCATCGTTCTTGTATTTCTCAACAAATTCAGATGTTCCATCATATTTAGTTCCTGCAATTTCCGCAATTATATCTAAACAACCGCCTATAATTCTTCCATTCATAGAAACATGTTTTTCGCATTTTTCTATCTCATTTTTATTAGAACCTGAATTTAAAACTTTCCACTCAACTTTATCTGTAAAATTATAACCTTCAAGTCCTGTTGGATTTTCTATTTCAGCTCTTTTATCTTCATACATTTCATAACTATTTTGAGCAATCATATTTCCTTGTAATATTTGCAAGTTCTCTATCACACTTCTATCATATTCTTCTACACCATATTCCCCAAAATTATTTCCATAAATTGTTGCAATATCATACTTTGTTGTAATAGGGAACAAAATTCCTGTTGGATCTGAAAAACCTTGAACATATTTTGGATTATTTACAATTTTCTCAAAATCAACATATGGTAATATTTCTACAAGAAATTCACCACCAGCTGCACACATAATAAAATCAATGTTTTTATCTTCAAACATTTTATTAAGCTCTTCTGCCCTAACTTCTGCACTTGCACTTCTTGCTTTTTCAGATTTATTTATGTTTTCTGATAATATACACTTATATCCCATTTGCTCTAGTTTTAATTTTGAATTTTTATATTTTATTTTATGCAATTCATCATAAGCTCCACTAGATGGAGCTGGAACACCTACTATATTTCCTTTTTCTAAAAACTTTGGATATATCATTTTTCATCCTCCAATTTCTAATTAATCATCACTTCTACGTCTTAAAATCATTACCAATCTTAATACTTGAATTAATGCATTTGCAACACCTGCAACATATGTTAAAGCTGCTGATGTAAGCATTTTTCTTGCACCATAATACTCATCTTTTTCTAATAAATTTAAACCTTTTATTTGATTAAGCCCCCTGTTAGAAGCATTAAATTCAACTGGTAATGTAATTAATTGAAATGCTAAAATTATGCATTCTAACAATATGCCTATTCTAATTAGCATCATTGAGGAAAAAAGCAAACCTATTACAACAGCAAAATAACCTGCATAAGAAGCAAAATTTACAACTGGAATAATAGATCTTCTCATTCTTAAAAACAAGTAACCATCTTTGTCTTGTATTGCATGACCACATTCATGTGCAGCAACACTTACAGCAGCAACCGTAGAACCTTTATAAATATCCGTTGATAAATTTACTGTTTTATTTCTTGGATCATAATGATCAGTTAAATTTCCTTCAACCATATTAATTCCAACATTTTCTAACCCATTATTATCCAAAATTCTTCTTGCTGCTTCGTATCCAGATACCCCACCATTATTATTTTGTTTTGAATATTTTTTATAATTGTGATTTATAAACCATTGAGCTCCTATCGCTATTATCATTGAAATTGCAATTAAACCATAGTCTGTTAACATGTAATCCATATGTACCTCCTATTTTTTATTAATATACAGATACTATATCATATTAGACTTGAAATTTCTACTTTTTTTATGTAAAATGTAGTTAATATGTTTATTATATTAAACAAATCCTATAAGAAAAGGAGATTTATTTATGTTTGTAGATAATAAAATTTTAATTGGAAAATCAAATGAAAAAGAATTGTTTATTTTACCAAACATGGCTAACCGACACGGATTAATAACTGGTGCATCTGGAAGTGGTAAAACAATTACTTTGAAAGTTATGGCTGAAAGCTTTTCTAACGATGGAGTACCAGTCTTCTTGGCTGATGTTAAAGGAGACTTAGCGGGAATGTGTACCCCTGGAGCTAATAATGAAAAAATTCAAGAAAGACTAACTAAATTAGGAATAAATGACAAGTTTACATTTGAAGCTTTCCCAACAGTTTTTTGGGATGTTTATGGAAAATCTGGTCATCCAATTAGAACAACAGTAAGTAATGTTGGTTCAACTATTCTTTCAAGAATGCTTGGTTTATCAGATGCACAAGCAGGAGTACTTGCAATTGCTTTCAAAATTGCTAAAGATACAAATCTTGAATTAATAGATTTAAAAGACTTACGTTTATTATTACAACACATTGGTGATAATCGTTCAAATTTCACACTAAATTATGGAAATGTTTCTGTTCAAAGTATTGGTGGAATTCAAAGAAGTATTTTAATGCTTCAAGAACAAGGCGGAGATTATTTCTTTGGCGAACCATCAATTGATATTAAAGACTTTTTAAAATTCGATACTGAAAACGGTTTTGGTAATATAAATATCTTACATGCTGCTGAATTATTCAAACAACCAACATTATACTCATGCTTTATGTTGTGGATTTTAACTTATTTAAATCAAAACATGCCAGAAGTTGGAGATTTGGATAAACCAAAAATGGTATTCTTCTTTGATGAAGCCCATTTATTGTTTGATGATATGCCAAAATATATGCTTACTCAAGTAATTCAAGTTGTTAAGTTAATACGTTCAAAAGGAATCGGCTTATACTTTATATCTCAAACACCAAATGATATTCCTAATGATATTCAATCACAACTTGGAAATCGTGTTCAACATACTCTAAGAGCATATACACCAGCTGAACAAAAAATTGTAAAAGCCGTTGCAAGTTCATTTAGACCAAATCCTGAATTTGATACTGAAGAAGCAATATTAGCTCTTGGAACTGGTGAAGCATTAGTTACATTTTTAAATGAAAAAGGTGAACCCGGAATTGTCGAAAAAGTAACTGTTCTTCCACCTCAAAGTCAAATGGGAACAATTGAAGATGATGTTAGAAATAATGTTATAAACAACAGTAGATTTAAAGGAAAATATGATGAATTAATTGATAGAGAAACCGCTTT
The DNA here is from genome assembly GCA_947165105.1 of uncultured Lachnospiraceae bacterium. Next base: position 11,471 of record CAMUZC010000033.1, read on the forward strand.
CGAAAAAATACAAGCTGAAAGTATGCGTATTGAAGAAGAACAACAACAAGTAGAAAATGAAATGTATAGTAGTAATAATACTCAATATGCTACTCCTGATAATTCTGGTAATGGTATGTTTTCATCAAATAGTTCTAATGGTGGTATGTATTCAATGCCTAATAATACTAATAATTCAAATAATACAAATAACGCAAACACTTATAATAACAATCAATCTTCAAATTCAAATAATTCATCAAATGGAAGAAATGTTGGTTCTAAAACAACAACTTCAAAATCAAAGCCAAAGAAAAAGACAAAATCTTCTGCAGAAAAAGCTTTTACTAAAGTTGGAAACTCAGCACTTACTTCTTTTGGAAGAAAAATTGGAAATGATTTATTCAAAAAATTGTTCAAATAAAATGATAACTAAAAAGAGACTTTTTAAAAGTCTCTTTTTCTATGTCTTTCAATAGTATTTCTTATAATATCCTTGTTCTCATCTGATAACTCGATTAAAGGTAATCTTGGAACTCCATAATCATATCCAATTAAGTTCAATGCATATTTTACAGGTATTGGATTAACTTCACAAAACAAACTATTAATTAAATCTAAAACATCTAATTGCATTCTACATGCCTCTTTAACCTGACCATTTAAATATTTTTTCACCATATCATGCGTATATTTAGGCATCACATTTGATAAAACTGATATTACCCCTTTCCCTCCTAAAGAAAGAATTGGTATTATTTGATCATCATTCCCTGAATAAATAGTCAAATCTTCTCCACATAATTTAGCTATTTTAGCCACTTGAGATATGTTTCCACTCGCCTCTTTTATTGCTACAATATTCTCAATTTTTGAAAGTTCCAAACATGTTTCTGGTAAAATGTTTACTCCTGTTCTTGAAGGAACATTATAAAGAATAATGGGAATACTTATAGATTTAGCAATTTCTTTATAATGAGCTATTAAACCTTTTTGTGTTGTTTTATTATAATATGGCGTAACAACTAAAACCCCATCTACTCCAACACTTTCAGCATATTTTGACATTTCTACCGCTTCTTTTGTATTATTACTTCCTGTTCCAGCTATTACTTTAGTTCTTCTATTAACAGTATCAATAACAAACTTAATTGTTTGTTTTCTTTCATCTTTTGTCATAGTAGAAGCCTCTCCTGTTGTTCCGCAAACAATTATGCTATCAACTTCATTTTCAATTTGATTTTCTATTATTCTTTTGAATTCTTCATAGTTTACACCATTTTCATTAAATGGAGTAGCAATAGCTGTTCCGCATCCCTCGAATAAAACATTTTTCATATTTTTATTCTCCTTTCCCTAAAACAATTATATGCTACTTCTTAAAAACTTGTTCATATGCCAAAAAAGATGTCAGAAAATCTTCTGACATCTTCTCTTTTTAATAATTCAGTTCATAACCAATCTTAACACCAACAAAGTAATTCTGGTGTTTCTTTTTATAGCCTATGTTTCCATCGTCATCGCCTTCATAGAAAGAAATTTTTTCAAAACACACTGTTTCACCAAGAAGCTCAACCATTTCTTTGGCTATTTTTACAGCAGATTCGTAAAGTTCTTTTCCAAGTTCTTCAACGTTGCATAAAATAGCAAACTCAATTTCATTCTTACCATTAAACTCGATATCTACAAAGTACGGAATAGTCTCGAAAAACAGCTTATCATCGCTATCATGTAAGCAACAAATACTGTCATAAAACTTATTATATGCTTCTGTAGTTTTCGGTAAGTAAAAATACAAATCTGCATCTTCGTCACAGGTTTCAACCAGATACATTCCCTCAGAAGAACCACAAAGACCTTCACCTTTTAGTTTCATAACCTCATCATCTGACATCCAAAAAATAGAGCTGCTATGTCTGTCCGGTTTCCAGTAACGTGCAAAATAATAAATCTCCTTTATTAAAGCACTCTTAAGTTCTCCAATGGCGACCACCGCATTCGCATACGCATTTGGCTCCTGAATTAAATACCGCATAAAAAAACCTCCAATACAGTTATTAAATTGTTTACTAATAGGCAATTTGCACTATCATGTTCAATATTTTAGCATGTTTACTAACTTATGTCAATTAATCATTTATTTTAAAATTTTTCAAAAGCATTATTAAAGTATTGTGTAAAACAGCTCAAGCTTTACTAATTTAACATAATGTGGTATAATTATATCGTAGACATTTTCAATATTACATCTTATTCCGTCTACAAATATTAATTATTTAGATGGAGGAATATCCAATGAAAAAAGTAAAAATTCACAAAGCTAGACGCCCAATGTACCCCACAAATTCATACAGTGACCGTCACTATGGTTACCATTGTGGAGGATTCGACTACGATTACTGTGAAAACATGGCTCGTGATATGGCTAGGCGCAAGCAAAATGGTACTGCTAACTATTCGGTTATCGAATTTGCAATCATACCATTCCCTGGAGCAAAGACATACTACGTTGAAGACCGATCACAGTATGCTTAATTCATTGGAGGCACACTTGCATTTGCAAGTGTGCCTTTTCTATATAGATTGTTTATTTTGTGCACATGTTTATAAAACAATCTAATCATTTATTTTTTTATTTTGTAATTTAACAATTCACATAAGATTAAACATGGGAAATCAACACATAATATTATCTTAACAATTAATTTCAGATTTGAATCATCCCATGGACCTCTATATTTATGGTTAAAGTACATATTTGCAAAAAAAGTAATTACCAATGCAACAGTGCAAATATACTTAACAATATTTAGTATTTTTAATGTACTATCAACTTTTTCTTTTAACATAATAAAATTTTCTTCTGCTTTACTAATATAATCAGTCTCATTAATTTTCTCTCCGGATAATAATTCATTAACATTAATATCTAACTCATTGCATAAGTCTTTTAATAAGGAATAATCTGGCATTGTCTTACCGTTTTCCCATCTACTTATTGATTTACTTGTAACACCCAATTTTTCACCTAATTGTTCTTGTGTTAAACCTTTTTCTTTTCTACAATTAAAAATAAATTTTCCAATTTTACTTTGATCCATATTACCTCTCCTTTCGCAATTAATTATATAATTATTGTTAATTAAGTAACAGGACAGAACCTGAGAGTTGGGTATTATATAACTATTTTTCACCAAAAAACAGAGTATTCGAAATTAGTTCATTTATTATACTAATATAACGATCTGGATTATTTATACTTAATTCTCCATGAGAATACTTAGGTATTATTTCCATTCTACTTGCTCTTATTTTTTCGTTAATCATATTAGCTGATTTTTTCATTATAGGTCTTTCTTTATTTCCAACAACAACTAATACTCTTGCTTTTGTATCTTGTAAAGTATCTTTAATTTTATATTTTGAATTTGCCTCCATAAAAGCAATCATATTTTCTTTTGTAATTTTGCATGTATCTCTATAATAATCTTCAAATAAATCATTTCTTATTCTTAAAGAATTAAATTGCATTTTTGAAAACCATTTTTTTGATATTAGTCCATAACTCATTGAAAATGCAGGTTTTATCATTTTCTGTGTGGCTTTCATAGGCATTGCTAATGCACTTTCTATAATCGCAAAATCACAAATATCACTTTTTCTTGATAATATTTCTAAAAGAATTTGGCCTCCTAAAGATAGCCCTCCTATTAAGTGAATATGTCCATTACATTTATTTGTTATATAATCTATAATTTCTTGTGCATTATCTTCAATACTTGTAAAATTCCTATCGCTATCTGAATGCCCATCTAATATTGGAATAATTACATGAAAACTATTTTGTAATTTTTCTGCTTCATCTCTGTAATTCCACCAAGAAAGTCCACCTCCGTGTAACAACATTATAGTATCATTTTTACTTTCTCCATATTCTTTAAAATTCATATTATTTCCTTCTTTCAAAAAACTTTCTTGTTTAATTAATATCGATTTTATTATATCATACATTGATATATTTTCAATCCTAAAATAGTACGCACGGAAAACATATCTACCATATATCCGCATTTTTCGATATTTCTATAAGTATACCTTCTGGTACACTCTGTATCACTATCCTGCTGTTAGCGTTTTTTACAATTTAATTTTTGTTCAAGAAATTTATAAGTTAATTTTTCAAATTTTTTTGACTTATAAATTTTTATAGGTCAAAAAAGTCTAGATTTTTGACTTATAAAATTTTATCGGGCAAATTTTTCGATTTTTTTGACCTATAGATTTTATTTTAAAAATAAATCTGTATATTTTTGAAAAGTAAAAATTTGATTTCTACTATATCCTGTTGTTTCTACAATAATATCATTATTTAATAAACAATTAATTTTGCCATTACCATCTAAGAAAGGATGGATTGATTCAAATTGATAATGTAAAATTGCAACTTTTATTAAATCTGGTGTATCAATTTCTTCGTTATTTATAAATTTTTCAAAATCACTTAAACATTCCGCAACTTCTGTGTGTGGTGGTGGAACATAAACAGCTGTACTTGGCATACTACCACCAATCCAATTCTGAGATGTTCTAAATTCTCCTGGCGTTTTTTATCTTGTAGTTCCAAGAACATATCTACGCTCCATACACAGAACAACAAATTGTAATTTCTAAATATAATATGTAT
>CAMUZC010000034.1 GCA_947165105.1 uncultured Lachnospiraceae bacterium
TCTAATTCTATTTTTTCATTTACGTTTATAGAAAATACTTTTCCCTGTATATCTATTTTATATTTTGATATATTAATATTATTTAACAGTTTTGCAAATCTATTTATATTATATTCACTTTCCGTTGAATACTTTATTTTATTATTTCTTACATTGATATTGTTTGTAATTAAATATCCTATCAATTCAGCTTTTACGACATCTTTATTTGCTAAATTACTTATCTTACTTAATTCTTCTTTCACATTTTTAGAAAATGACATTATTTCACCAACTTTCTAACATTATTTATGATAATATTATTTCATTTTATGTAAAATGTCAAATTATTTAGAATAGTTCCTATACCAGATCTATTTTGTTCGTAGAAAGTTCGAATTGCTTCGCTAATTTGACATAATATTATAATAATGGTATAATCAAGTGTACACAATTTCATAAAAAATCAAAAAAGGAGATCAAAACCATGGCAAAATATTCATCCACCGACCTTCTCACAACCGCTTTATACAACCCCGAAAATACGAATGTAAAGCTCTTTCTTGATAATTACATTGAGTTACTTCGGAACAGAGGTTCAGAGAATGACATTACACATGCCAATCGTTTACAGCAGTACAGTATTGAAAGATGCGAAGAGGATATTTTAGAATATCAGAATTACGCAACTAATCTGCGAGCTGAAATAAAAACCAACTACCCTCATTTGAATTCCATTCTTTTTGGTCGAATAAAATCTGCTATCAGTATCGACAAAAAGATAGTAAAAAATATTAATGAAGGTAAGTCAGTAGATAGAATTCGCGATACTTTCGCTTTTCGTCTAATTTTATTCAGCAACAAGTTTACAGAAATGGAGCTTATTAACGCATGTTATGTGATTATGAACTTCGTAATCGAGTACACTAGGAAAAATTATATTCTCTGCGATGCTGAACCTGTTCAGGCAACCACGATTGATACATCAAATTTTCCAGATATAATAATTCCTAAAAAATCCTTGATACATCCTAAGTATCTGGATAGTGTAAAGGATTATATCTGCAATCCTAAAGAAAACTCTTATCAGTCATTGCACACAGTGTTTAGATTCCTGACAGGAGGAAAATATTTTGAATTCCAAATACGTACACTCGATATGCATAAACGTGCCGAATCAGGCGATGCTGAATGGTCATCATACAAAAAGAGAAAATATAGTTCTTCTTTAAAGATTGACCGTTCCCTTGTGCATATCCCTGGGTTTGGCGCAGATCATAGCGGTAAACCATTTGATTATGTTGGTCTTGAAGAAGGACTCCCTATTTTCGTTAGTCCAACAATTTGATTTTTAGGCATTCCCATTATATTTCGGGAATGCCTTTTTTTATAAAATATTTTCAATCTGCCAATCAATTGGCTCTAATCCATTTTTTTCTAAAAACTCATTTGCTTTAACAAAATGATTATTTCCAAAGAAACCATTTCTAGCAGAAAACGGACTTGGATGAGCTGATTGCAATACTAAATGATTTGGATTTTTTAACAAAGACTCCTTTGATTTTGCAAAATTTCCCCAAAGCATAAAAACAACTGGTTCTTCTTTTTTATCAATTTCCTTAATAATTCTATCTGTAAAAATTTCCCAACCCTTTCCTCTATGAGATGCAGGCATGTCTTTTTGAACAGTAAGTACTGAGTTTAGAAGTAATACCCCTTGTTCTGCCCACTTTACAAGATATCCATTGTTTGGAATATAACATCCAAGTTCATTATTTAGTTCCTTATATATATTTTTTAGTGATGGTGGAATTTTTACTCCAGGACACACTGAAAATGAAAGTCCATGTGCCTCCCCCTCACCGTGGTATGGGTCTTGTCCAAGTATTACAACTTTAACTTTATCAAAAGGTGTATATTTTAGAGCAGCATATATATTTTTCTTTTCAGGAAATACGGTATGATTTTCATATTCATTTTCTACAAAATCATGTAACTTAATATAGTAATCTTTTTTTGCCTCTTCTTCTATTATATTTTTAAAATTATTCATTTTTCGTTCTCCTTCTACATATCTTTTTTGTTTGTAAAATCTCATACATATACTATAACAAAAAATTCCAAAAATTACTATTGCTATTTTTAAAATCATATGATAATATATAGTTAAGTAATAAATAAATTACAAATAATCCCTGCGTAGTGCGTGTAGATTGGAATTTTAGAACCAACAAACGATAAACGGGAGTCCGCCTTTGGATGTGGCGTGTAGGCTTGCATTTATGTAAGAAACCCAGGAGCATTCAACAAGACACCCACCTGTGAAAGCAGGTCCTTAAAATTTCACTTGGACTTACGGCTAATGTGGGGCTTTTTTTTGTTCAAAAAGGAGAAATAAAATGAACATAAATGACCTATTAATTGAAGGAAGAAAATATTTACTAGATTCACGGAATTGAAGATATCCCGCTAAAAATTCGACTTTTAGCAGAACATGTTCTAAACATGAATAAATTCGAACTAGTAATTAATCATACTCAAGAAATTCCAGAAGAAAAGATAAATGAATTTAAATCTGGGTTAGAAAAATTAAAAAACAATACACCAATTCAATACATAACAAATCATCAAGAATTTATGAAACTAGATTTTTATGTGGATGAAAATGTACTAATACCACAACCTGACACAGAAATTTTGGTTGAAGAAGTTTTAAAATACGTCGAACATATTGATAAAACCAAATCTTCAAAAATAAAAATTTTAGATTTGTGTACAGGAAGTGGTGCTATTGCAGTTTCACTTGCCAAATATATTGATAATTGTGAAATAACCGCAACAGACATAAGCAATAAAGCAATTCAGATTGCAAAACTTAATGCAGAAAAAAATTTAGTGCATACTAAAATAAATTTCATTGAATCAAATATGTTTGAAAATATACCCGAAACCAAATATGATATTATAGTATCAAATCCACCATACATTGAAACAGATATTATTAATACTTTATCACAGGAAGTTCAAAAAGAACCTCATCTTGCTTTAGACGGTGGATATGATGGATTAAAATTTTATAAAATAATTGCAAATAACTCTTATAATTATTTATCTGAAAATGGAAAAGTATTCTTAGAAATAGGCTTTAATCAAAAAGATAAATTATACGATATCATCAATAATTCAGAGCATTTTAAGAATCCTACTTGTATAAAAGATCTGGAACAAAATGACAGAGTTATTATATTTTAGATAAAACAAAAGTGACGTATATCTTAAGTAAAAGATATACGTCACTTTTATTTATACCTGTTCTATTTTTCTATACTCAATAACTTCTATATTACTATTCTTACTTCTCTCAACCATACACTCATACACTCTATTTCTCAAATCTTCCTTTTTCTCTTTTACTGATTCCAAACTATCATCAGCATAAAAAGGACCATCAATATAGCTAACAATCTGAACCTTATCCCCATTTTTTCCACGTTTTTGATACGTATTTGTAACACAAAAAACAGGTTTTCCTAAGTCCACTGGATACTTAAAAGACACAGACTTAAATGGTCTAATCTTTGTATAATATGGCCAAATATGAGCTTCCGGATAGATAGTAATAGAATATTTCTTTTGAATCTTTTCATCAATACATGCTAAAAAATTCTTCATAGCCCCTTTATTTCCCGGAACAGGAACTGCTCCAAGCATTTCAACTAGCCAACCAAAAGGCTTAACAGAAATATTTTCAGGATTTACAATCAAAAAATTTCTCTTTGGATAATTAGCAAGACTTGGAATAAAAGTATCTGCAAAAACCTGAGTATGATTTGCATACATAAAATAGCCAGTTTTACTGCAACTTTTAAGCTTCTCCCTTCCAACAAACCTAATTCTAAACTTCAGCTTAGCATACCCCCATTTAATAGGCATACTAACAACATTCTGAATGAACAATGAACACAAATTCCATAGCATTCCATGACGATACCTATACCCCTCATCAATAACCCTCGGAACAATCTTAGCACTCGAAAACTCATCATTCAATTCATCACTATAAAAAATAACCTTCTTATCATCCATAACACTCATCCCATTTTTATAAATACTTAACTTACCTCCGTAGAGTAGTCCAAATGTCAAAAAAGGTCGACTAGCTAAATTTATTAATGCGCAGTGGAGTGCGCAGTTTGGCGCCCCCACCTACCGTCTTCATCGACACTCCAACGCCAGCAAACGAACGGAGCATTAATAACATTTAGCTAATCGACTTTTTTCGACATTTGGACGGCTCCCTAAAAAACTAAACCGTTTCTTTATCTTCAAGTATATCATACTCAAGTGGAACCCCATAAAAATCCTCATATATATCTTTCCAAACTTGATAATTCTTATCCCTCATCATAACAGTATTATCTTTCTCACTCAAATTACAATCAGGATAAATTGGCTTACCAATATTAACAATATACTCTTGAATAGGAAATCCATCTTCACCAATAATATCACTATCTTCCATAGTAATAAAAATAGGAATAACCGGAACCTTACTTCTAGCAGCGAAATTAAAAGCACCATTTTTCAAAGGCTTTGGTTTTCTATAATTCCACCACATACTTTGTTCTGGATAAACTAATATAAAATCTCCTCTTTTTAAAATAACATCAACAGCTTTAATAAATTCCATCATTGTTCTTTTATTAGAACTTAATGGTAACGTATCACAATTTCTAAAGAAGAAACCATATAACCCTGGAAAATTAGTATAATTTCCTTCTCTTATAACCTTAAATAATTTTTTATACTTATCTTGTCCTGCAATTCTAAATACTTTTTCAACTGTAAATGAATCATATGGATTAAAATGGTTACAGGTAATAATTGCACCTGATTTAACACTCTGTAAATTTTCAATTCCTCTTATTTCTTTAATTATCAATTTATTTTCTTTGATTAAATCATTAACTAATCTTTCAGCCATTTTAGTAGCCATTTTACTTTTTATTTGACTCATTTTACTTGATTTTAAATAATCAATATCATCTGGTTCAAGTGGTATTGTTGGTGGATCATCTTCAACATCTACATCAAAAACTCCACTTTCTTCCAATTTTCTTATTTTTTCTAAAACCTCTAATCTATCCTTAGATTTTTCAACAGTTTCTGTATTTTTTTTATTCAATCTATCATCTCCAACGCAATCAGCTTCATATTTTGCAAGTTCAACAAGCCTTTTTGCATTTTCAAAATCATCAAATTTTTGCTTTTCTGTATAATTTTTTTGCATTTTAATGATTTCATCATAAAATTCCGTTTTTTGTGCATATTTCCAGAAGAAATCTTGATATAGAACATTGTCATAATGCCATGGTTTATAATTTAAATTATAATGCACCAATTTTACATCATTTGCATCTATTCCTAATTCAGGCATTGGCATTGCATTCCATACATTATCTACGATTTTTACTCTACCTTTACACAATCTATTTAAGTAGTCCTGATCTTGTGCTACAGTGAATTTCATATTTTCTAATAAATATAAAAATTTTTCTTGAAACTTGAATCTTCTTAGTTCACTTAAGTTCATAAGTAAAATTCCAGCATTGAAATAGTTATTGTAATCTCTTACTCCTACAACTTTTTCAACATATTCTTTAAATATATCTACGGTTTGAACTGCTCCATCTGGAACACCTGCTACTAAATTACTTCCCATATCTATATTATATAATTCAGCTATATCACCCATAATTGTTATATCACTGTCGAGATATAATGCTTTTGAATATTGAGGATATAAATCAGGCACAAACAATCTAAAGTATGTTGTTTTTGTATAATAATCCCTAGTGTATAATTTGTCTTTTACTCTCTCTATATAATAATTTAAATCTACAAATTCTATATTAACATTCTCTCTTTGATATTTATTTATTTTTCTTTTGTTTTCTTCACTTACATTTGTATGTAAAACTTTAACTGAATAGTAATAATTCTTTGATGAATTATCTATTAATGATTCCAATGTTACTGCTAAAAATGGTATATATCCATCATCTACTGCAAAAAATATTGGTATTACTTCTAAATTATTTTCCATTTTTACTCCCTCTCATTTGTTTACTTTCATAAATTCTTCTTTTACTTTCAAATATTCATTTAAATCATCATCAAACGCATAACATTTTAAAACTTTATGTACTTCATTTATATGCCATTGTTTAAAATTTTCTGTATGAGGATATGGTAAAAACATTAATCTTTTACAGAAATGACATACTACTGTATCTTTTCTATTGAATTTTGATTGTTCATTAAATCTACGTGGCAATAATAATTTTTTTGTTGTTGACCAAAAAATTGCATCTTGATCAGCAAAAAGCATTTTCTTATTTTTTATTCTTTCTCTTGCTTTAGCAAGTAAACATGTTTCTGCAATTTTATTCATATTCAATAATAACATTCCTGCATTAATATAATCAGGTCTTATAAGCCAACATCCATATTTTTCCTTAACAGCTGCATATTCGTAATCTGTAACATCAATATTATATAATTTTGAAATGTCATCACCTATCATCATATCGATGTCTAAATATAATAATTTTTCTGGCATATCTGGTACTAAATCTGCTAATAAACGTAATAAAGTATATGGTGTGCAATATGCATTTTCATTTTTACAATTTGCAAATTCTTTCTCATATATATCAGTTACATCAACTTTTATTACTCTATTATTTTCATTTTTTGATTTGACCACATGGTCTAAAAAGTCAACCTGTTCATCTGTTATTGAAACAAAATCTGGATTGAGTCTTGAAACATCCATTGTAAATATATAACATGTTATATCCTCTTTTGTTCTATTAGTCATTGATATTAGCTGTGTTAAAGCTCCATCAAAGACTTTTTTATTTCCACATAAAAGTATATTTACCATCTTTTCTCCTCTTTTTTTATAATTCATTGTTATTATATACTATATTACTTTTTTTTGCAAATTAATATTCTATTTTTAAGTACAATTCAAAAACTTTGAGAATTTCTTTTAAAAATATAATTATATAAAAAAACTGCCAGGAAATAAACATATCCTGACAGTTAAATTATTACAATGTAATAATTTTGTTGAATACAATATCTGCTACCTCGCTTTTACTGAGATTTGTAGTATCTAAATAGAGTTTTGATTCAATACACTCAGCAAATTCATCAAATTTTCTTTTGTAGTTAGTTAGAAAATCTTTTTTTGTGAAAGTTACTGGCTCTCCTGAAGCAATTCTTCTTTTGATTGATTCCTCAACGTCTACGTCGATTATATACAACAAATCTGGAAAAACATTATACTTCTTACCAAACGTTTCCATAAACTCAGTTATATACTTAGAATACTCTGAATCTTTATCATTGTACATATTAGCCCAAAAAAGCTGATTATAAAAGCCTCTGTCAAGTAAAATGTAATCTGCATTTGACGTATACTTTATTTCTAAGCTTTTCTGCAATGTTTCCAATGTGATCCAAAGGTTCTGTTCTATTGAGCCTTTTGGAATTGTCGTAGGAAGAAGTTCCGCGGGTTCCTGCATAATTATTGCGTTAACATCATTGTCTTTGCACATCTTGTCAATGTTTTTTAACAATGTTGTTTTTCCAGAATTGGGTAATCCTGAAAATTCAACAATTATAGGCCGTTTCATGAAAACGCCTCCTTTAAATAATTTTATACTGTGAATATATCATATGAATTTTTTTAAGTCTATACTTTTATCGAAATTTGTCGAAAAAAGTAAGGGTGAATTATCACCCTTACTCTTCATTTTTTTTACTTTGCGAATACTTTTCCCACATATCATAAACTTTGTGCTTAGATAACACTAATTCTTTGAATAATTCTTCAGACAAACTTTTAACAAATTCCTGATGTTCAAAAATCTGATTTTCTGCATATTTTTCTGATTTTTTTAAGATTTCTCTCTTTTCGTCTTCCAACTGCATTTTTGTTTTTTCAGAAATATACTTTTCATCATCTAATATTACATAGTTTTTGCCAATGCTTTCTGAAAAACCATATCTTGTAACCATGTCATTTATCTTTTGCATAGCAGCCTTCAAATCAGAAGAGGCACCTGTATTAGATTTAACATTTGGATTCAGTTTTTGTTCCGCAATTCTTCCAGCTAAGCACTCTGAAACTTCTTTAATAAGTAAATCCTGATTTTTATAATAACTTGCAATCCTTTTCGAACCTTCAAAACTTGTAACACCATTATTGCTTCTTCCAGGAATAATGGATACATATCGAATATCCGAAAGACTAGAATTTATTAATCTTATTAAAGTATGCCCAGCCTCATGAATTGCAGTATTTTTTAAAGCTTCTTCCGAAGTGTCATCTAAATACTTGAATGAATCTGGATAAATTAGTTTTGCAATATCCTTTTCTAATTTAGTTTTTTCGCTCTTTTTAGATAGTAAAAATGCATACTCTATAACATTAAGATACGAATTGATATTATAACAATTTTCAGTCCAACCAGATTCTATTGCAATAAAAAACAGCAACATATCCCTAGTGTAACTAACATCATATTTTTTTGATAGCTCATCCACTCTGGGAGCCATCATATCAATTAATAAATCAATGTCTCTTTTTTGTACACAATCAACTACTATGTAAGAGCTTTTTAACTTCTTTTGAAGAATTTCCAAATCATTTGGACTTGCCACAGAAAGTTCAAAAATAATTTTAAGGAACTTAATATCGTAATATTTTTTAATTTCATCTAAATATAAATCCATTACATTTAGAGCCTTATTTATCATTTCCAAGCTTTCAAATTCTGCATACAAAATCAGTGATGCTGAATTATATTCATTGATAAGATTTGAAATTATTTCAAGCATTTTATCAACATCTAAATTTACAATTGTCCATATTGGCTTAATATAAACAACTTTCATTGATTCAACGCCTAATAACTTATTCAAATCTTGCTGGATAAAATTCCGCATTAATGCAGTTTTTCCACAGCCTTTAGGACCTGCTATTATTACACCATTTTTAGAATCACATTGCAAAATATCGTTTATCAGTTGTAATTCTTCAACAGCATAATACTTTTTTCCATCATCCTTCAGCTCTGCATATGGCTTCATAAGATTCTTCCAAAAAAGTTTTTTGTCTTCTGTCTCATTCATCTATGAAAAACTCCTTTCATGATTATTAATATATATAAACTGGTGCTTGACCAGAAATTTAGATTTACATAAATATATTATCACGTTTTTCCATATATTTCAAGCAATTTGTGCATTTTAGACATTCTTCGCTATACTTTTTTCTATTCTATTATTATTTTTCTCTTTAATTTTCCATCAACACATATTGCAATTCCTATAAATGAATGATTTTGATTGTAAATCTTTACAAGATCACCATTATAGTCTTCACCTATCATAACACCATTTAAAAATAAATTAAGTTGTTTTTCGTTTAGAATAACATTTTCTTTTTGTTTGAAAAAATCTTCTATGCTGATAAGCTTTTCATTTATAAAATCTGCATTTGTAAAATTATCTTTAAGTTCTTGAATTGTAATTGCATCATCAATTTTAAAATCTCCTACCATCGTTCTTTTCAATTCTTTCATATACCCAACAGTACCTAAAGATTCTGCAATTTTTTCGCATATAGATCTTACATACGTACCTTTTGAACAATATATTTCAAATGTAAGTAACTTTTCATCATTACTAATATCTAATAATTTCAAATCATAAATTTCAATTTCTCGCTCTGGAATATTCACAGATTTTCCACTTCTTGCATACTCGTACAATTTTTTTCCATTTACTTTTATTGCAGAATACATTGGAGGAACCTGCCTCTGCTTACCAATCAATCTTTTTAAAACTATTTCCACATTTCTATTGTCTAAGGCATCTTCATCAACCTCTTTTTCCTCAATAACATTTCCTTCAACATCAGCAGTATCAGTCTTAACCCCAAGTTTAAGAGTTGCCACATACTTTTTATCATGATTAATCAAAAATTGAGAAAGCTCAGTTCCTTTTCCAATAAGAACTGGAAGTACCCCAGTAGCATTAGGATCCAAAGTACCAGTATGTCCTACTTTTTTACCAAATAACTTCTTCACCTGATGAACAACATCATGAGAAGTGCACCCCTTCTCCTTATTCATAACCAAAATTCCATCCATCTTCTAACACCTCACTTTATTTGAAATAAAATAATAAAAAACATATATATATTATTTTCCTAAAACACTATAAATAACAGAGTAGTCGAAATGTCGAAAAAGGTCGATGAGCTAAATTTATTAATGCGCAGTGAGTGCGCAGTTTGGCGCTCCACACTTATGTCTTTCTTCCAAACTCCCACGCCAGTAAACGAACGTAGCATTAATAACATTTAGCTCATCGACCTTTTTCGATATTTCGACGGCCAATTCCAAAATGCTTTATTTCAAATAAGCCTTAACCTCATTCATAATTTTATCTTTTACATGTTGTAAATCTCCCTGAATAGTGCATCCCGCAGCACGAGGATGACCTCCTCCACCAAATAGCAATGCAACATCAGAAACATTTACATACTCATTAGAACGTAAAGAAACTTTCCATCCTTTACCATTCTTCAACTCTCTAATAAATGCAGAAACTTCAACACCTTCAATACATTTTCCAATATTAACAATACCTTCGTGATCACCAGTTTCACTATGTACTTTTTCTTCATCTTCAAGAGTTATATATGTAAATGTAGCCTTATTATCATAGAAAAATTCCAATCTAGATTCAGCAATTCTTCTTAATTCAAAACTTGTTCTAGTAGTAGTTTCTAAAACTCTTCTATATATTTTTGAAACATTAACACCTTTATTTAATAATTCAGCTACAAATTCAAATGTTTCAACATTTGTACCTTGGTATTTAAACCCACCTGTATCTGTTATAATACCAGTTAAAATACATGTACCAATTTCCTTTGTAATTGCCATTTTAAAATACTCTAAAAGTACAATTAATATTTGAGCACAAGCTGGTGAGTCAGGGTTTACATAGTTAATATCACCATACATAGTATTTGTTCCATGATGATCAATAACTACGCTTGTTTTAGCTTCTTCAAAGTATTTTCCCCAACCATTAAGCATTTTTAATGTTGCAGCATCTACTGAAATTGCTAAATCATATTGTTCAACACTACTCTCTTTTTTTATTTCAGCAGCTCCTGGTAAAAACTCAAAACATCTAGAGTACTCAGGAATAATAACATCTACATTTTGCTTTCCGTAATTTTTCAAAGCATTATACAATGCTAAACTACTTCCAATAGCATCACCATCAGGATTCTCGTGTGTTAATATTACTATTGAATCTGCATTATTTATTTGTTCTATAATATTATCTAAAGTCATTCCATAACTTCCTTATCTTTGTGAAAATTTAGGTTTTTTTGGTTTTACCTATAAACCCATTTAAAATTTATTTTAAATCTTTCAAAATATTATCAATTCTAGCACCATATTCCAAAGAATCATCTATTTCAAAAACTAACTCAGGAGTAATTCTTAAATTAACTTCTTTAGCTATTCTACTTCTAATAAATCCAGCAGATTCCTTCAAACCAGCCATAGTTTTATCAATGTCTTTAGAATTTAAGATACTAACATACACTTTTGCATATTTAAAATCAGGAGTAATCTTAACCTTAGTAACACTAAGCATCCCCGTAATATTAGGATTCTTTAATTCATACGCTAAAATGCTACTTAATTCCTTCCTCAACTCCTCATTTATCCTATTCAAACGAGCCTCATTCTTAGCCACGTCACTCTCATCTCCTTTACTCAAAAATAATTTTTTCTAAAACTCTAAACCGTAGAGTAACCGAAAAATATCGAAAAATATCAACAAGCTAAATTTTTAACGCGCAGTGGAGTGCGCAGCTTGGCGCCCCCACCTAATGTCTTTATAGAAATCACAACGCCAGCAAACGAACGGAGCGTTAAAACATTTAGCTTGTTGGTGTTTTTCGTTATTTTTCGGTGGTCCACTGCAAGTCGAAAAAATTATCTCTTAACTTCCTCCATAACGAAAGCCTCAATAATATCATCTTCCTTAATATCGTTATAATCCTCAATTTGAACACCACATTCAAATCCCTTTGTAACTTCTTTAACATCATCTTTAAAACGTTTCAAAGATGCAAGTTTACCTTCATGAATTACAACGCTATCACGAATAACCCTAACGCCAGCATTTCTCTCAATTCTACCGTCCAATACAAAGCATCCTGCAATAGTACCAACACTAGAAACTTTAAATGTTTGTCTAACTTGAGCATTACCAATAATTTTTTCTTCATATACTGGATCAAGCATACCTTTCATGGCAGCTTCAACATCTTCAATTGCTTGATAAATAATAGAATATAATTTAATTTCTACTCCTTCTCTATCAGCTAATTCTTTGGCTGTTCCCACAGGTCTTACATTAAATCCTATAATAATTGCACCTGCTGCTTTTGCAAGTTGAACATCAGATTCATTAATAGCACCTGGAACAGAGTGTATAACTTTGACCTTGACTTCATCATTAGATAATTTCTCAAGTGATTGTTTAACCGCTTCTGCAGAACCTTGAACATCAGCTTTAACAATTAAATTCAATTGTTTCAACTCATCGCTAGCCATTTTTTCGAATAAATTACTCAAAGTTACTGTACTTGATTTCAACATTTTTTCTCTTTCTTGAGCACGTCTCTTCTCAATTAAATGTTTAGCCATTTTTTCGTTTTTAACTTCATAGAATGTATCTCCAGCTTCTGGAACTTCTGTTAATCCCATAATTTCAACAGGAGTTGAAGGACCAGCTTCTCTTACATTTTGACCTTTATCATTTTTCATTGCTCTAATTCTACCAATTGATGTACCAACAACAACTGTATCACCCACATCTAATGTACCTCTTTGAACTAGTACAGATGCAATTGGACCTTTAGCTTTATCCAAACGAGCCTCAATTACAACACCTTTAGATTGTTTCTTTGGATTTGCTTTTAATTCTTGCATATCAGCAACTAATAGTACCATTTCTAATAAAGTATCAAGATTTGTGTGATTTTTAGCAGAGATTGGAACAAATATTGTATCTCCACCCCATTCTTCTGAAACTAATTCATATTGCATTAATTCTTGTTTTACTTTATCAACATTAGCTTCTGGTAAATCAATTTTGTTTACTGCTACTATAATTGGAATATTTGCTGCTTTAGCATGATTAATAGCTTCAACTGTTTGAGGCATTACACCATCATTTGCTGCAACTACCAATATTGCAATATCAGTAATTTGAGCACCTCTGGCTCTCATACTTGTGAAAGCTTCATGTCCTGGTGTATCTAAGAAAGTAATTTCTCTACCACTTACATTAACTTTATATGCACCAATATGTTGTGTAATTCCTCCAGCTTCACCTTCAATAACATTTGTGCTTCTAATAGCATCTAGCAAAGATGTTTTACCATGGTCAACGTGTCCCATAACTACAACAACTGGTGGTCTTGCTTCTAATTCTTCTTCACTATCTTCAGATTCATCAAATAAAATATCTTCTTCATTAACAACTTCTTTTTTGTTAGCTGTAACACCAAATTCTGAAGCAATTAAATATGCTGTATCAAAATCAACTTCATTATTAATTGTAGCCATTATTCCTAAACCAAATAGTTTTTTAATAACTTCACTACTTGTTTTCTTTAATTCCATTGCTAAATCTTTTACTGTAATTTTTTCAGGAATACTAATTTCTTTTAATTCAAAGATTTTTTGTTTAGATTCACCATCTTCAGTTTTGTTTGCTTTCTTTTTGTTCTTTTTAATTCTTCCACTAGACATATCATAATAATCTAGCATTCCACCATCTTGATCATCAAACATATTTGATAATCCACTTTCTCTTTTTAGTCCTTTTAATTTTCCACCATCAAAATCTTCAAATCTACCATTTTTCTTTCCTTTTGTAGTTTTCTTATTTCCCTTATTCTCTTCAAACTTGATTTGTTTAGCTTTGTCAATTGATCTGCTATTATAATCTCTTTGAGATTCTTTTTCTACAATTTCAGTTGACATGATATCTTTTATGTTCTTGTCAATTCCCTTTTCATCAAGTGGTCTTTTTCCATTTCTATTGAAATCATTTCTATTATTGTCTCCTCTGTTATTAAAGCCATTTCTTTGAAACTTACCATTTTGATTTCTATTGAATCCATTTTCACCATTATTTCTTCTGTCTTGATTATTATAACCATTATTGTAATTATTATTTCTATTATTGAAATTTCCATTTCTATCATTTTGGAATCTATTATTTCTATTTCCATCTTGATTAAATCTAGTTCTTTCACCTGAATTATTTCTGTCATTATAATTATTTCTATTTTGATTATAATTATCATTTCTTCTGTATCCGTTATTATTTACATATTCTTTTTTTACTGCTTGCTCCATAGTCTTATTATCAGTTAAATCTGGTTTCTCCTTTTCAAAATTCTTTTGACTTGATATATTTTTTTCTTCAGCTACTTTTTCTTGTATTTCTATATCTTTTTGAGTATTTTTATTTTCCTCTATTGGTTTTGATTTTTTCTCATCATTGTTAACTTTTACTTCAGAAGTTTGTTTAGTCTCTTCAACCTTTTTCACAGTTTCTGTCTTTTTTGTTTCATTTTTTTCTTTCTTGTTGTCTTTTATTCCAAATAATTCACTAAATGTCATAGGTTTAGTGGTTTTATTTCTATAGACAATATTGTAATCTTGATTTTTATTTCTTTCTACAAATCCAACGTCATTTCTGTTAGTTTTAGGTTTTTCTTCAACTTTTTTTGGTTCATCATTAATAATAACTTCTCTTCTTATAATAACAGGTGTTACATTTTTCTTGTCTGTTTTATTTTTAGAAGATTTATCTGTTTTACTATCTCTTGATTTGCTTTCAGGTTTAGATTCATTATTTTGGCTACCTTTAAAACTATCTTTAATAGACTTGGCTTGCTTTTCATCTACTGAACTTAAGTGACTAGAAACCTCTATCCCCAAACTATTTGCTTTCTCAATTATTTGTTTACTGGTTAAGCCTAATTCTTTTGCAATTTCATGTATTTTTATCTTACCCAATAAGTTCACCCCCACTTATATTTTTTTTATTCTCTTTTGAAAAATTATTTACCACTAATCACACCTCTTAAATTCTCATAGACTTCATTATTAATTTCCATTTTAAAACTTTTTTCAATCTTCTTATTTTTTATAGCTTTTTCCAAACATTCTATATTATCACATATATATGCGCCTCTACCATTTGCTTTACCTGTTCTATCAATACTTATGTTATTTTGATTATCTTTAACTATACGTATAAAATCATTTTTATCTTTTTTTACATTACATCCTATACATGTTCTTTGTGGTATACTTTTCAAAATATTCACTTCCTTTTAATTATTCTTCTGAAGTTTCAACTTCTTCAGCATTTT
>CAMUZC010000035.1 GCA_947165105.1 uncultured Lachnospiraceae bacterium
AAACTAAAAGATTTTTCTTCAACCAATCTTCTTACTTCTGGTCTTGGTCTTCTAAAGATTGGCTTAATAACAATATTTACTATTGTTGAAATTGCAACGCTTCCAAAAATTGTTCCAGCTATTTTTTTATTCTTCATAAAAACTAAAAGCACAACGCATGCTGAAACAACAAATAATGTACTTGCTAAAAATGTAAATACTTTATACATATTATCTAGGAAAGAATTTGTGTTACGAGTTACTAAGTTGTAAACTCCATCATCAAATTCAACAATACCACCATTTTTTATTAAAACCATTATACCAACTAATGCTACAACTAAAATTCCAGCCAATATAAAATTTAAATATTTTTTCATATTTTTCTCCTTACCTATGAGACATTTGGGGACGGTCTTTTTTTGTCTCATTTTTGAGACATTTTAACTCCGTCCCCAAATGTCTCATTTACTTTTTCTTGAACACAAATTCCCTTTGAACAACAAAGTTCACCATAAAGATTACCATATCTACAATTACTTTTATTCCAGTTAAATCAATACCAATTCTTCTACTAAAATATGTTACTCCGAATGCTGAAACAAACATTTGAATTATAACCAACATCGCATATTTTACATATGAGCTTTTTGTCATATTTTTAAATACAATTTTTGCATTTATCTTAAAGTTATATAGAGATGATATTACTCTCGCTGAAATTGTTGCTAATAAAATTTTGGTTTTATCATCCAAATTGATATTAGTAAATATATTTATAAATAAGCTAAACAATATTATATCTATCACAAATGCGCTTAGTGAAGAAAAAATATATTTTGCAAATAATTTATAAATCATTAATGAATCTTTTATCGGATTAAATTTACTTGTTTGATTTTTCTCTATGTAAATTGTTTTTATAGGAATTTCTTTTATTTCTATGTTATTTGTTTTACAATCAATTAATACATTTGTTTCATATTCATATCTTTCCCCAAAAGTTGATATAAATTGTTTTACTAAATCATTTCCAATTGCACGTAAACCTGTTTGTGTGTCTTTTATTTTTATTCCTATGAATAGTTTAAATATCAATCTTGTAATTTTATTTCCATATTTGCTTTTCTTTGGAACATCTTTTTCATCAAAATTTCTAGCTCCTAAAACCAAGCAATTTTGATTTTCTTTTAATGCATTAGCACAATTAATAACGTCATCTATATCATGTTGTCCATCGCAATCAGCTTGCACTATACCAACACAATTTGAGTATTCATTTAAATAGTGATTAAATGCTGTTTTTAAAGCTCTTCCTTTTCCTAAATTAACACTGTGCTTAAGCAATGCTATTTTCGGATATTTCTCACTAATTTTATTGAAAACATATGTATTTTCTTTTTTGCTTCCATCGTCAATAACAATTATATTATTAAAACTATTGACCGCTTTTTCCAAAAAATTCATAAACAAATCTTCATCTGGATTATATGCAGGTA
Organism: uncultured Lachnospiraceae bacterium; assembly: GCA_947165105.1. Next base: position 1,479 of record CAMUZC010000035.1, read on the forward strand.
TTATTAAGCACACATCATCAATCATATTTTTTCTCCCCTTATTTTTCAGTTACAGCTTTCATTTCAATCATTTTCCATTGTGGATTATCTTTTCCATCATCTGTATCATCATAATAAACAAAATACAATTTATCATGCATTACATCTACTTTGTCATTTCCATTAGCTATTTTCATGTTTTTCTCTAAATATAAAGTACATGAAAACGCTGTATTTCCATATATTTCAAAGTTATCTACTTTTGTGTTTGTAAATGTAGGATTTTTAAGTGTATGTTTACTTGTAAAAGTTATATCTACACTTGTTGCCCAGCTATATGCCATGTCATATAGTGATGTTCCTTTTACAAGATATTGGTTAAGAACATTAAATCCATGTCTTCCACCTTGTAAATCATCTGTTAAGAACAAGCTCCACTTTTCAGCAATATCTAATACATCAATTTCTTCAGCTAAATATTTTTTAGCTTCATCATAATTATCTACTTTTCTGTATAAAGAATTAACTTTAATACTATGTCCTTGTACTTGATAATCTGCATTATTTCCTTGATCATCTATTATTTTAATATCTGGTTTTGACATAAAATTATCTAATTTGTATGTTACCATTTTAGGTAATTCAGCATATTTAGAAAGAATTTCGTAATTTGCATCAGTTTGTGTATCTGTTATAAATGATTTAGGAACGGTATTTGAGTTAACTTTCACTGTATAATTACTTGGAACAGAAACATCATAATAATAAATTCCATGACCTTTATCAATTGTGCATTCTTTTACTTGCCATGTTGGATATGAAAACAAGCCTAATCTATGATTTTGTTTCTTTACATTTAGAGTTACATCCAATATTTTTTCGTCATTGGCATAAATACCATACAAAGATTCTTGAGCTGTTTTGTTGTTTTTCTCTAGTTTATATGTTATGTTAGAATTCTTAATTGTATCCTCTAGAGTTTTTTGAGCTGAATCCTTATTTGTTTCCAATTCATTTACTTTTATATTGTTGAAATCGCAGTATTTATTCAATTTTCCTTTTTTGGCAGCTTTAGTTAAGTCAGATACATATTCTTTCATGTAATTATCTGTAAAAGATGCTTCATATTGGTATAATGTATTCATAACATGAATTAAAAATATTACTGAAAGAACACAAAGTACAATTATATATCTTTTTAAGTTACGTCCAAAAGTTGCTTTTTTGTTATTTGTTTTTGATTTTACCATTTTTCTCTTCCTTTCGCATGTGTCCAGCTAGGGACGTTTCTGTTTGAAACATTATTTTACAACAAATGCCGTTGGTAATTTCCATGATGAATTTGAGTAATATAATGTAACACTTGTCATTTCGTAATTATCATTGTAATACATACTTGATGAACTTCCTCCATCTAAGTTTGCAGCATTTACAGCCCCGTATTCCATCATAATATCTATTAAATCTGAAGCAGTTGCTCCCAAATGTCCTGAAGCACCTCTACCATCTGTTACTAATAATAGAACAGCTCCATCTTTTCTTTGACCAATAACAGTTCTTGGATTTGCACCACTACCGCTTCCGTTCATTTGTCTTGGTTCACCATTTACAACCAATTTAACAAAATGGTTGTTTTTATCACTGCTTTCTTCTTGGAATACAACAGCATCACGAATTTTTTCATCTTTTACGAGCTTTTCAATTTGAGATGCGTTCATTCCTTCAAGACTTATAATTCTCAAAATATTTGATTCATCAAATCCAATCAAATGTAATCCTGCATACCCTGAAGGATTATTATATTGAATTTGTCCTTCACATACAACTAATCCTAATGGCTTTCCACCTTTATTGCTATCAGAAACGTAAAGTCCACCATTTACGCCTGCTACAGCTCCTGAGTTTTTAACAAGTTTATCTAATTCTTGACCATATTCTCCCCAAGGATAAGTTGTTGCAACTTTTACCTTTGATGGATCCTTTATTATTAACATTTTGGCAAAGAAAGTGTTTCCTGAAATTTGTACTAATTCAATATCTTGTGAATCGCTATTTTGAACACTTTCATCTATTTGTATTAGATTTGTATCTACTTCTGCTGTCATTTCAGACATTGAATTCTTTGCAACAATTTCTTGAATTCTATCATTTGATAAGAAAATTGAAACAATAAACTTCATCTGTCCAGTTTCCAAAAATGTAGTAGTGAATAACTCTGTTGCTTTTTCTGATGGTCCATGACATATTAAAAATATCATCATTACTAGTGTTAAGAAAATTGCTAATAATGTTACCGATACAGTTGCTAGTATTTTTCCAACTGCAGATACTGCTTTGTTTCCTATACTCTTTTTGCTATTATAGCCTGGTCTTCTATTTCTAAATGAATTGTTATCATACCCTCTATTATCATCTATTGAAACTCTCGCAGTCTTTCCACCTGGTATTTTAATATTATCCTTCCTACTTGCTGCATGACTTGCTGTTCTTCTACCTGATGAACTTCTTGAGATTCTATCTTCATAATTCATAATTAAATTCCCCTTTGTTTTATATTTTGCATATTTCGACATTTTACCTCTTTATATTATCATATATGATTTGTTTCAACAAGAGTTTTTACAAGATTATTTTTAGTTAGTAAATTAACATGCTTACTTATTAAATTGAATAAAAAAAGTTTTTATGGAATGTTTAACAAACCTTCCATAAAAACCATATAAATTATTTTTTACTTAGCCATTTATCTATGCATTGATTACTCAATTATTGAAACATGAACGTCTTTTAACTGTTGTTCAGAAACAACAGAAGGAGCTCCCATAAGCACATCCCTAGCTTTTTTGTTTTTAGGGAACGCTATAACTTCTCTAATATTTTGTGAATCAGCTAATAGCATTATCATTCTATCAATTCCAGGAGCAGCACCAGCATGTGGTGGTGTTCCATATTGGAATGCTTTATATAATGCACCAAATCTTGTTTCAACTTCTTCTTCACTATATCCAGCAATTTCAAATGCCTTTTTCATTATTTCAATATCGTGATTTCTAACAGCACCTGATGCCATTTCATAACCATTACATACAACATCAAATTGATATGCAAGAATTTCTAATGGATCTTTGTTAAGTAATGCGTCCATTCCTCCTTGTGGCATTGAAAATGGATTGTGGTTGAAGTCTATTTTTTGTACAACTTCTCCGTTTACTTCTTCCTCTGTTAATTCATACATTGGGAAATCTACGATTAAACAGAATCTGTATATATTTTTCTCTAATAAATCTAATCTATTTCCTAATTCAATTCTTACTTGACCTGCAATTTTTTGTGCTGTTTCAAATTCATCTGCTACAAAGAATAAGCTATCATTTGGTTTTACTCCTAATTTTTCTTGCAATCCTGCTTTAACATCATCTGTAATAAATTTAGCAATTCCACCTGATACATTATTTTCTGTATCGAATTTTGTCCAAGCTAAACCTTTTGCTCCTAACTCGTTAACTGCAAATTCTGACATATTGTCAAAGAATTTTCTTCCTTGTTCAGCTCCGTTTGGAACAACTATTACTTTTATTGTTTTATCTTTAAATGCGTTGAATTCAGTATTTGCAAATAATTCAGTTGCATCTTGGATAATTAATGGATTTCTTAAATCTGGCTTATCAATTCCGTATTTTTCCATTGCTTCTTTATATGGAATACGTAAAAATGGACCATCAGGAACTTCCCAATTTGTATGCTTTCTAAATGTTGAAATAAATACTTCTTCTAGAACTTTGAAAACATCTTCTTGCTCAGCAAAGCTCATTTCAAAATCCAATTGATAAAACTCTCCTGGTGCTCTATCTGCTCTTGGATCCTCGTCTCTAAAGCATGGAGCTATTTGGAAATATTTATCAAATCCTGAAACCATTAGCAATTGTTTAAATTGTTGTGGTGCTTGTGGAAGTGCATAAAATTCTCCTGGATGTAATCTACTTGGAACTAAGTAGTCACGTGCACCTTCTGGAGATGAATTTGCTAATATAGGTGTTTGAATTTCGCTAAATCCTAATTCATCCATTTTATCTCTTAAAGTTTTTAATACTTTTGAACGAAGTAAGATTGTGTTATGTAATTTTTCATTTCTTAAATCTAAAAATCTATATTCCAATCTTAAATCTTCTTTAACTAAATTAATATCTGCCTTTTCTGAATTCACTTCAAAAGGAAGTGTTGATTTACATTTTCCTAAAACAGTAATATTTTTAGCATCAATTTCAATTTCTCCTGTTGGAATCTTGTCATTTTTGCTGCTTCTTTCAATTACAGTACCTTTAACTTGAATTACAGTTTCTGTAACTAAGTCTTGAGATTGTTTTTGCATTTCTTCATTATCTGCAATTACAATTTGAGTAATTCCAAATTGATCTCTTAAATCTATAAATTTCATAGCTCCTAGATTTCTAATTCTTTGAATCCATCCTGCTAATGTTACTTCTTCTCCTACATTTTTTATTGTTAATTCTCCACAATTTTTGTTTCTATACATTTTTTTCATTCCCTTCAATTTTGTTCTTTGAATTCTAATAGATATATTATATCAGAAATATTTGGAAATTCAATATTTTTCGTGGATTTTCTTGACATTCAATTCAAAATTTTATTTATATTTTTTAATAACTTAAATATTGTATTCTAGTTTTTCTTGTGATAGAATTAATACAAATACAAAAGAAATTGAAGGGACTATCTATGAATAAAGAATTAAAACAAAAGATTAAAAATGATATAAAAGAAATTATTGAAGAAATTGAATATGAGGAATATAGATTTAATCAAGTTTTCCACTCTAATGTTGAATTTCAAAAATCATATTATAAATTTGATAAAATATTTGAAAAATATGGAAAAGAAGCCTATTTGAAATATGTACCTCGTAAGTATAAAAAACAAGAGTTGAAAGATTTGATTAGTGAAGAAAAATTTTTACAGATTTATGAACATTATGGTGTTACTACTTTACAAAAGCTTGAATATAGTGCTAATCTGACTCATCAAGAGGTTAGTACTCGAAGCAGATTCAAGCTATTACTTATAAAAATTAGAAAGATACTATCTGGAAATTTCATATCTTTGCCTGTTCAAACAATTTTAGCATTGCCTGAAGGGGTTTCAAGTATTGTTAATAGTGAAAGTGATGTTATAAAATCAAATAATGAAGAGTAGTTCGTTTATTGCGAACTACTCTTTTGCTTTTTCAGGAAATACTTCCTCTAATGGTACAACCTTTAACGTATAACCCATTGCATATAAAACTTTAATCAATGTACTGGTTTGAGGTGAGTTCACACCTTTTTCAAGTCTTGCAATAGCTGGCTGCTTTACTCCACTTTTTTCACTTAATTCTCGTTGAGATAAATTACATTTTTTTCTTGCTTCTATCGTGGCTTCAATGATTTCTTCCTCTAATCTAATTTCTACTTCTTGCTCATTATCAATATTTAAACTTGCCTTTACTTCTTCCCAGCTAACATATGGTTTCTTATCCATAATTATCACTCCTTTTTTTGAAATCCATTAATAGTTTTTCAGCTTTTTTTATTTCTTTTTTTGGCGCTTTTTGTGTTTGCTTAACAAAGACATTTAACAATATGAATGTATTATTTTCGTAATATGCAAAAAGTATTCTATCTCTCAACGGGCGCAGTTCCCATATTTCATCATTCAAGCGTTTTATATATGGCTGACCTATTTGTAATCCATATTTTTTTAACATATTTATATACGCTATTATTTTATTTGACTTGATCCTGCTGTCCTTGTCGTTGCGTTGTTGAAGTGTTACTAAATATTCCTGTATTTCACTTCTGCCGTCTTTGTCTGTATAGAAAACTACATTGTTCATTCATGCTCCTTCTATATTGTACTTCTATGATAACATATTTGTTATCATATTGTCAATATTAGTTTAAGATTTTTTTATTTTTTTATTAAATCATTTGAAAATTAAAGATTAAATTATATTGAAATTTTTTGAAATATAAAATTTTTTTTGAATTTACTTTAAATCAATCTAAAGTTAATTTATTTTACTATATATTTGATGTAATTTCAAGAAAAATCGTTCGACAAAATTCGATAATTACCTCAAAAAAAGGTTGTATTTATAATTAGGGATTCATTATCCTTTATTAAATAATCATACGTTGCCTTATATGATAAATTACATTTATTCTTGCTTCTATTATGGCTTCAATAATTTCTTCAGTTGTTTGAAGAAAATAAGAAATAAATATTGTTTTTTTTGTGATGTAATGATAAGCTTTTACATAGATATAGTCAGATTATATTTTAATAATACAAATAATCTAAGAAGGGAGTTCAATATGGAAAGTTTAGAAAGGTTTATTGGAAAAAAAGTATCAATTACAGTTGCATTTGGTGCAACTCTTGCGAGTGCTGGAAGTGTACCTCAAAAATTTATTGGCGTTTTAGAAAAAATTGATGGTGAGTTTTTAGAACTTTCAGATGTAAAAATAGAAAAATATGGCTTCACAGGTTCTAGCTATACTAATTACAGTAATTATGCAATTATAAGTAAACAATATCTTATAGTTATGGCTGAGGCATAAAAATTCACACTGTAAAAGTTATTATTTTAAAAATTGAGGAGGTGAATTAAATGTTAGAAAATTATATTAATAAAAATGTTATTGTTACAGAAAAGACATATCATGGATTTAGCTCTAATCTTATTATGGGCAATAAATCATTAGCAACAATTAAAGGTATTCTTACATCTGTAAACGATAATTTTATAGAATTAGATAATGAAATCTTAATTAATAGAAACCATATTTATACCATAAAAATAGCAAAATAAATGATTTAACTATTCATGTATTTAATTTTATACTATCTAAAAAAGATAAAACAAGGATTGCTCCTCGTTTTATCTTTTTCAATTCTTTTATGGCTCGTTTTCTTGTTTATAGCTATATTACATTTTATTATTTTTCAAAACTAACAAGCCAACGTCCTTTATAAGACAGAAGACCTTCTTCTCCTTCAATTAAAGAATGATACATCTCATATCTAACAATAAGCTCAATCATTTCATTCTCCATTTCAAAATTAACCCTATAACTAGTTACTCCATTTGAGGGATTTCTAAAATGTCTCTTTCCAACAACTTTAGCTTTTCCACTTTTAATTGGAGCCTTAGCTTGATTTATTACGTAATATAATGCTGCTCCACCAATTACCAAAAATAATATAATTGATATAATCACTATGATATTAGTATATTCTAACATAAATATTTCCTCCCAAATTACCTCCTAATTCTACTTTATAAACTTAACTTTTTTTAATTTTTTATTAACAATAACTCCCATAAATAAGACCATTGCAATTAAAACAATTATAATATTTCTATTTCCATATTGTCCAAAAGGTGTTTTAGTAACTGTTGTATCATTTTCCGGTGCAGACTCTTGATCTTGGTTATAATCAACATTATTTGCACCAGAAGACTGGCTTCCTATACCTGCTGTATTACCATTCCCAACATTGCCGTTTTTATCACCTTCATCATTTGTTCCTGATGGAGTGTTAGAGCCATTATCACCCTGTCCTTCGTTTCCACCATTACCATTATCACCAGTTGGATTGTCTCCAGTTGGATTATTATCTGATGGATTATTTTCAGTTGGATTATCTTTATCATCATTAGAACTTGAAATAATAATATCTTTCTCAACTACTTCAGCATCAAAATCAATAAGTTCACAAGCTGTATTTGTAGCATCTAATTCAAATAATTTTAAACTTATTTTATCTTTACTATATGTACTTGGCACATTAAATGTAAATTTTCCAAACTCAACTTCTCCAGTTACATCAGTATCATTTATTCTTAAAATAAGTCCTGTTTCATCTGCTGTTCCACCTTGTTCAAGATTCCATCCTTCTGATGGAGTAAAACCTTGAAATTCTACTCCATCAGGAATTGTGTATCTTACTTTTATTGAATTCACATTATCCGTGAAATTTCCTTTTAAAACATATTCTAAAGTATTTTCAGTTTCAGGATTTATACTATCAGGGCAATCTAATGTTAATTCATTTGCATATACTTTTATTGATATAGCTATTAAAAGTATGATTGTTATCAGACATATTTTTTTAATTATTCTCGCCATAGTAATCCTCCTCACTTGGTTCATATAGTTTTACCCCATATCTCATTATTAGCTCGACATCGTTTAGTCTTACTTTACCATCTCTTGTAAAATCCATTGCATAATATTGTGGTGTTTCATATAAATTATCTAACATACCTATTAAGTATTGTTGTGTCATTCCTGCATCTCTACTACTTATTTTACCATCCATATATACATCTCCAGGTACGATGTTTGTATATTCTGCAAGAATTTCATCATTAAGATATATTTTTGTAATCATTCCTGTTGCAATATTACCTTCTGTTATCTCCTCATTTCCTTTAAATACTTTTACAGTATAAGGATTTTGAATATTTATGTTTTCTTTGTAGTGTTCGATTGTTGCTGGGAAGATATTGCTAATTGTTTTCTTTTCTTCATCACTATTATATTTGTTTATCTTATAAGGCTCTATTAAACCGTAGTATATTTCCTCAATTCGCTTTATAATTCCTACAACATACTTTTGTATATCTTCTTTATCGTTTTGAGTAACTTTTCCATCCCTTGTAAAATCCATTGCAGGTAAAATATAAGATTCGTTTTGTTCGTTAATTATGTTCAAACCTTCTAAGTATTGTCCAACCTTACTAACATCTCTTGAAGATATTTTTCCATCACCGTCTACATCACCAGGAACAATGTTTATATATTCTGCTACTGATTCACCATTTAAGTATATTTTTGTAATCATGCCTGAAGCTATATTTCCTTCTGTAACCTCTTCTTCACCTTTGAATACTTTAGCTGTATATGGTTCTTGTAAGTTTATATTTTCTTTGTAGTGTTCTATTGTTGTTGGGAGGATGTTGTCTATTATTTTTTTATCTTCATTACAATCATACAAATTTATTTTATATGGAACTATGACATCTCCAACTGTAACTTTTACTTCTTTTGTAATATATGAACCATCACAGGTTGATACTGTAATTGTTGCAGTTCCATCATTTTTTCCAGCTATAATATTACCATTTTCGTCTATATTTGCAATACTTTCATCACTTGTTTTATATTCCAATTTTTTATATGTTGAATCCGCATCTTTAATACTTGCGACTAAAGTTTTAGTTTCTTCCTTATTTAAACTAATTTCACTTGGTACCTCAATATCTTTTGCAAATTTTATCTGTTGACCTTTTAAGGTTGGATATGGATTACCATTTATATATTCCCATTTTTGAGAATCTAATCCTGATTGTGCTAAAGTTATATTTTTCAAATCTTCTATATTATTACTTGAGATAATATTATTATTTGCATCATTTTTAAATTCTTCAATTGATGTTGCGTGGTTGTTTTCATAAACAACTACATTTTTTAATTCGGTTAATGGATATGCTGTACTACTGCTAACAGTATCAAGTTTTGAAGGTGTTTTTACATTCATTTCAGGAATGATATAAGAATTTTTTACACTTATAACATGACCTGCTCCAACAATTCCACCAACCGATGAAAGCATACCAGAAGCATTACTTATAATATCTGTTGTTATCAATGAATTTTCTAATATAATTTGCGGATAAGACCTACCTATCATTCCTCCAACTCTATTTGTACTTTGAGAATTAATACTTCCTTGACATGTTATATTATTAAATTGAACACTTTCAGTCTGACTTCCACCTAAATATCCTATTAATAATCCCATAGCATATTCAGTTTCTATAAAACTCTTCTTTTCAATATTACCTGATACCATAACATTTTCTATCTTAACATTTTTTGCCCAACCTGCTAATATTCCAACATCATTTTTCTTTTGATCTGGAATTATAATTTGAGCGTTCTTAATATTTAAATTTGTAATTGTCGCACCATCAATTTCAGCAAATAATCCTATTTTATAGTACTCACTAAGAGAAATATTAGCATTATTACATATACGCATATTACTTATAGTATAATTATGTCCATCTAATTTCCCTCTAAATATTTCTATCGGTTTCCATCCAATTCCTCTATTAAAAGTTGCATCATTCTCTGGATTATACTCTAAATCAATATCATTTCCTAAAACATAATTTGCATCTGGGCAATGTGATATTAAACTTAACTGATATGCATTTGTAATAACATAAGGATTTTCCTCTGTTCCATTCCCTTCTATAGAACCATCTGGCAATTTAGGACTATACAATATTTCTAAAGTATCAATAATTTCATCATCTTTAACTATTAGTACATAATATTTTTTACCAATTTCAAAACTAGAAGGAAACTCAATTTTTCCAACTGCTTGACCATTTCTGACTAACGCATTTTTTTTCACAGTAGATAATAAGAAATTTCCATCACTATCTTTCAAACTATAATGAATTAACTTCCCATCTTCTTCATTTGGTGCATTACTTATTATATGATATTCATAATTTCCGTTTTCATTATAATATCCTTCATCAACATATGATGTAATCGTATCAGATTCTGTAGTATTTTCACCATTGCATGTAAACGCATTAATTGTTGTATACATTGCTCCATCTTCTGATTCAATTTTTATAGAAAATTTATTGTTTTCTAAATCAATATTATCCATTTCAACTGTGTATAAACCTGGAAAATCAGTATTTACTTCTTTAATAAATTGATAATTTCCATCAGTTCCATCAGGACTTACATATACTTTATAATTACTGTTTTGACTTGCAGATACAAAATTTATCATTTTCAATTTTTCATTTTTAAAATCTGGTTTATTATACGTTACCATAACAGTTCCTGAAATTGCATCATAATCACCATCATATTGTTTGTTATGAAGTACAGTTGCTAAAGTACTATCTTGTTGAATATCTAACCCTTTATATTTTACATCACCATAATTCGAAATATTATAACAATTATCCCAATTTTTATCTATAATTTTTCTCACACCATATAATTCAAATATTTGTGATGAATATGTAATATAATATTGGTCATACGCATCAGCATTCCAGCTATTTTGTAATATCCATGCACCGTCTGGGTCTCCATCATTATCTTTATCCAAATTATCATCCCAGCCTATAATTACCATATCATGTCCTCGAATTCTATCTCCGTATTCATAATCAATTATTTGGTTTTGAAAATTTGCACTTGTTGCAATTCTAACAGCACCATATTGCATTATATATTTTTTTAACATATTTTTATAATCGTCCAAATCTTGATAAAGAGGAAAATTAACTGTTTCAGCAATTGTATAATCTACATTATCAACATTTGCAACACTATTTAAATCAAAGTTCATTACATCATAATCAAATTTATTAACATCAAATTTATCCTTTAAAACTGGCATTACACCACTTGTTATAATATCATTATTAAATTTAGTTTCATCACCAAATGTTAATCCTGATGATCTTGTTCTTCCTAATGTATATGGATTATAATCTCCTTCATAATAAGATTTATTCATTGTTAACATATCAATTTGATCAACCGAAAACTGTGCATCAATATTTCTTGTTGTTTTCAAATTTGACTCGAATAATTCAACCGTTGCATATGCCCAACATAAACCTTCATTTCCTTGATTATATAATGTTGTAGGATGCTCGTCTCGAAGATTATATGTACTTGGTAAATCACTATAATCCGTCTCTTCGTTTGGTATATACTTATATATATACATTTGAGGTTCTCTTCCGTACTCGGTCTTTTCCTCATCAGTTAACTTCATATACTCAGTCCATTCCGGATTAATATACGGCATACTAACTTTTTCGTTCTTTGCATTTGAAATCATCATTTCTGTGGATACAGGATTATTATTCTTTTTATTGAATATTTTGTATCCTACAAAAATTAAAATGACAATACACAATAAAACAAAAACTATTTTCTTCTTACTTTTCGCCATCTTTTGTATCAACTCCTATAATAAATATATTTTCAAATTTATTATAGCATTAAAGATATTAATTTTATATTACAGTTATATTACAAATTAATTTCATAATGATTACAATAAAGCATCTTTTTAACAACATAAAAATAAACGCCAGCTCAGCGTTTATTTTCATATTACCTATTTAATTAATACTCTCAAAAACAATTTCTTCAACATCTCTTGCTATATTATTCGCAAAACTCTTTCCTATTGGATATGCATGAATTACATTTTCGTTTTCATCATATGTTAATTTATCTGCATCACTAGCTATTATCTCAATTGTTACATCATTTTCATAATTTAAAATACACAATCTATCTTGTTCATCTATATAATAACGATAATATCTATACATACTTCCTTTTTCTATTTGTAAGAAGTCTTTAGCATAAAATGTTTTATTTCCAAATGTTTGTTTAACGTAAACGTCATCTTTGTATGTTTCAAAGGCTTTCATCATTGATGTATATGGTTCAGCATTATTAGGTGCGTCTGTTCTATAGATCATATACACATACTTTACATTATTTCCTTCTACATAACTTCCCAAAAAGTCATGAGGTATAAAATCAGCTTCAAATTCTGTATTTCTTACTTCTATACTAAATAAATACTCATCATCGCTTACCGTTCTGAAATTATATGAATCTCCTCCATCATCTTCTCCTAAATCACCAATATCAACTTTGTAATTGTTTTCCCAAGATTTAGGTAATTTTATTTTAAATGCATCACTAGTGTACCAAATTGTTTCTGCTGAAGTTTGAGTATTTGTATTTGATGAACTGTTATTATTTTTTGTTTCATTTTTTACGTTATTTTCTGTCTTATTTGTCTTGTCTTCATCTTTTTCATTTTCTTCTGATTTATTTGTTTTATTTTCTTCTTTGTCTTTTACTTCTTCTTGTTTCTGATTTATGAATGTAATTCCTTTATCAGATAACATCATTCCACCTAGTAAACCTATTACTAACATTAGTATTAACAATATTACAACTAAAGCAACTGTTTTTCCATTACCACTTTTTTGTGGCTTACCTATGTTTTGATTTTGTTCAACATTATTTAAATTTTGATTTTCCATAAAAATCCTCTCCTTTATTATATTAGACATATAATTTTTGTCTTTGGTTTATAAAAATATATAAAATTATATTTTAACTCCGCAATAATCTTACCATAACAAAAATTTATATCCAATACATATTCATATCAAAAATAAAAAATAGCACCTTTTTTATGTGCTATTTTTTGACTTTCAATTTCTATTTTACTTTACCCCTAACATACTCATAAATCATAATCCCTGCAGCAACGCTAGCATTTAAACTTTCCGTCTTTCCAAGCATAGGAATTTTAACTTTTCTATCAGCCATATCTTGAACTTCCT
>CAMUZC010000036.1 GCA_947165105.1 uncultured Lachnospiraceae bacterium
GGTAAGGCACGAGTCTGCAAAACTCTGATCCCCGGTTCGAATCCGGGTGTCGCCTCCAGAAAAAATAAAAGATGCTGTTTACAGCATCTTTTATTTTTTCTAAAATATATTACTATTAATTTTCAGATTTGTTAAGAAACTTAAATACAACAGCAGCTAATGCAGAACCAACAAATGGAGCCACTATAAATACCCAAACTTGTTTTAAAGCTTCTCCTCCTAAGAAAATAGCTGGCGCTAAACTTCTTGCTGGATTAACTGATGTTCCTGTTAAAGGAATTCCTATAATATGAACAAATGCAAGTGTTAAACCAATTACAATTCCTGCAACTGAAGATTTTTTATCATCAGATGTTACTCCTAAAATTGTGTAAATAAATACAAATGTTAATATTATTTCTACTAAAATTGCTCCACCCATATTTAATCCAACAAATGATGCATCTCCAAATCCATTAGCTCCTAGAGATTCAACACCTAAATTTGACCATGATCCTATAGCATATAAAATTCCAATTCCTGCAATTGCTCCAATAACTTGTGCAATAACATATCCAACAAAATCTTTTACATCCATTTTTTTGTTAATTAACATAGCAAGAGATACTGCTGGATTTATATGACATCCAGAAATATTTCCAATTACATATGCCATTGCTACTATTGATAATCCAAAAGCCATGGCAATTGTTAAAACGCCAAAAGTTCCTAAAGGGGCTCCAGCTGTTAAACCTCCTGTTACTACAGCTGTTCCACATCCAAATAAAACTAATACAGCTGTTCCAATAAATTCACAAAGATATTTTTTCATAAAACTCCTCCTTCTCTATTTATAAATTTATTATATTTCTATTATTTTTATGTGTCAATAAATTTTACAGATTTTTCCATGATGTGGTTATTTACTTTTTTAGCAAATTATGCTATACTTTCAAGTACATTTTTTAGATAAAGTAATATAATATTATTGTATATTATTAACATATTTCCCATAAATTACAGGTTTATTTTTAAATAGTTATATTGTATAATGTTAATAGTAAGAGTAATAATATAATTTACGTTAGGAGGACACCTATGAAATTCGAAAAACTAAACGAGAACAAAATTAGAATCACTCTAAATAATCAAGATTTAATTGAAAAAAATATAGATTTTCATTCTTTCATGTCTAATTCAAAAGAATCTCAAAATCTTTTTTTAGATATGTTAGATGAAGCCGAAAAAAAAGTTGGATTTATAACTAAAGATTATAAACTAAGAATTGAAGCTTTAGCTTTATCTGATGGTAATTTCATTTTGACAATAACTCGTTTTGGGAAAAGCATTGATTCTCAAACCAAAAGTCAAAAAAGTAAAAATTTAAAAATCAAGCGAAAGAATCTAGATATAAACGCAAAACAATTAATATATAAATTTGATAGTTTTGAAGATTTTTGCAGTTTTTCAACTTTTATTTCAAAACTCAACAATATATACTCTATTTCTAAGAGTATAGTTTTATATTTATATAAAAACTCATATTACTTATACATTTCTAACATTAATACAGAACATCACAATATTAAACAATTGTATACTTTAATTACAGAATTTGGTACATATGTAGATAATTCAGAAATATTTGCTAGAAAGCTTACAGAATGTGGAAAAATTGTTATTAAGAATAATGCAATTAAAACTTGCAATAAATTCTTTAACTAACAAATTGTATTCAAAGTGGACGTTTTTAATTAGGCATTTACATTAAAATGTCTAATTAAAAACGTCCACTTTAAACATCTTTACTATTAATATAAATAATTTTGTGGGTTTTGAGCTGTACCATTAACTCTTACTTCTAAATGTAAGTGTGGCCCTGTTGAATTTCCTGTGCTTCCAACAGCAGCAATAACTTGACCTTGACTAACAACTGATCCAACTGAAACATATAACTGACTGCAATGTGCATAATATGTTTGAACTCCATTAGCATGATTTACAATAAGTAAATTTCCATAACTATAATGATATCCCGCATATGTAACAGTTCCTGCTGCAGCTGCTTGAATAGGCGTTCCATTTGATGTTGCTATATCTAAACCTGTATGATAATATCCTCTCTGTTGACCAAATCTACATGAAATCATACCATATACTGGTGTTGTTAATGGTATTCCTAAATCCACTTTATTATAAGAATTGTTTACATTTTTTGAAGAACCTATTGCACCATTATTTCCACTATATACAACTGGTTTTGGTTTTACTATAACAGGTTTCTTTTCATATAGTCCTTCAACACATGTATCAACATCTGAAAAATCAACTAAACTTGTATCATATTTTTCAACAGTAGTAATCTTATCTAAATTATTGGTATCTTTTTCTTTCAATTTATTCATAATCTCTTCTGTTTCAGCATAAGTAGCTAAATGATATTTTTCTTCTCCATTTAGCAGCATAGTGTAATATTTATAATAAGATACCCCTGTTCCAACTATTTTATTATATATATCTTCATCATTCGTTTCTACTTCTCTTTTTAATAAACACATTTCGTATTTTGGCATTGTCTGAATCTGTACAAAAGCAACATTTGAATCGCCATTTCCTGATTCAATATATTCATTTATTTTTGATTGTAATTGTCCTTTATTACTAACATAACCTAGGAACTCACCATTGTACATTACTTCATATGTAGGTTTATAGAAAAACAATATTGCACCAACAACTAGAATTATTGCTATGCTAACTAAAACAATAGCTTTCATTCCAACACGTAAATGTATTATTCCTTTCTTTATCTTACTAATATAAAACACTCTCCTCTCTGGTTTATTATATTTTATATCATTTTAAAATATAAATCAACTATGGGATGAAATTTTTTGTGCCAATGGATTTTTTCCATTGGCACACAGTGTTTTATTGTAATTCATTTTTTACACTTTGTATTTCTGTTACAGTAGCTGGTTGAGCTGATTTATAGTATCCTTTTGTTTGTGCTATTTTAAATAACTCATATTGAAAACTTTCATCATTGTTTCTTATTTGTTGTATTGTTTGTCTTAACTGCATATTTTCTGTTTCTGAAATAACTGTTTGATATGTTGATAATTCTGATTTAACTCCACTTAATATATCGTTAACCATTGTTTTTTCGTCCATAAAGACACCTCCATTTAGTTTTTTAATTTCAATTTTTATTTATTAGCTGTTTAAGAAAGACATTAATTTTTGTTTTGTATTTAATGCATCTTGTGCAGATTTTGTAAATACTTGTTTTATTTGGGGATCAACAGCTTGTGAAGCATATGTGTTTAATTTTTGATATGATGTTTCATGTGTTCCAATTAAATGTCTTAAGTTTTGAAGCTCTACTTGTGATAAATTAGCCATTACTATCATTCCTTTCTGTTTAATTTATATAGTAATTATTTACACTTTTTTGAATTTTATACATTTATAAATCAAACCAAATAAAATAGAGCAAAATGTTACAAACTTTGTTGTTACATTTTACCCTATTTTATCTAATCTTTTTAATTTAATAATTATAGAATTTCCAAGCCTGCATATTTTGCCATTAACCTTTTGTTCCCTGACTTATCAAAACAAATTTCTACTTTCATATCATCACCTTCAGGTTCAACTTTTGTAATTGTACCTTCACCAAATTTCTTATGATAAATCCTTTGTCCAGCTTCATATTTAGTCACATCAACATCTTTATTCTTGTTAAGTGATTGTAAAAAGCTTTCAGCAGTTCTAAATGCAAATTTATTTTTTTCTCCAATTGAGCCTGTACTGTCCTTAAATTCTGAACTTTTTGCAGTTGCACCAACTGGTATTTTGTATGAATCCATGCTATATGTTTTCACACTGGATGCTGCTGAATTCTTACCAAATCCATATTCCCACTTATAACCACTATCTCCAAATTCATCTTTCTTAGGAGCAAACGCTTCTTCATAACCATCTAATAAATCTTCTGGTATTTCTTTAATAAACCTTGAAACTGGATTATAACTTGTAGAACCAAATATCGTTCTTCTTTTTGCACATGTTAAAAACAAAAATCTTTTAGCTCTTGTAATTCCAACATAAAATAAACGTCTCTCTTCTTCCAACTCTTGAGGTTCACCAATTGATTTAAATCCTGGGAATATCCCCTCTTCCATTCCAACTAAAAATACTGTTTCAAATTCCAATCCCTTTGCACTATGTAGAGTCATTAAAATAACACAATCTTCCTCTTCTTGCATATTGTCTAAATCTGTTGTTAAAGTCATATTTTCCAAGAACTCTTGTAATGTATTATCAGCAGATTCCTCTTCAAACTCCATTGCAACTGTTAAAAACTCGTCCAAGTTTTGAATTCTACTCTCAGCTTCTATTGTGTTTTCATCCTTCAAAGCTTTAGTATAACCTGTTTTATTTAATGTTTCTTTTACTAATTCTGAAATTAGAATTTTATCTTGTTTTGCTCTTAATTCCTCTATTGTTTCTACAAACTCTCTTGAATTTACATACACTCTATTTAAACCATATTGCTCAGCATTTTTTATAATTTCATACATTGAAACTCCTGTTTTTTCAGAAATTTCTTGAATGTTGTCCAAACTTGTTTTTCCAATACCACGTTTTGGTTCATTAATTATTCTTTTTAATGCCAAGTTATCTGATGTATTAAATATTAATCTTAAATATGAAATAATATCTTTAATTTCTTTTCTTTCATAGAACTTTTGACCACCTATGATTTTATACGGAATCTTTTCCCTTCTTAAAATATCCTCTATAGCTCTTGATTGAGAGTTCATTCTATATAGAACAGCAAAATCTGAGTAGTTATAAAAATACTCTCTTTTCAATCTATTTATCTGACTAACAATATAGTTGCTTTCATTATACTCATCATCTCCAACATAAATTGATGGAAGATTTCCTTCATCATTTTGTGTCCATAGTTTCTTATCATACTTCACTTGATTATTCTTTATTACAGCATTAGCAGCTTTTAAAATATTACCTGTACATCTGTAATTTTGCTCTAATTTTATAATTGTTGTACCAGGAAAATCTTTTTCAAAATTTAAAATATTAGTAATGTCTGCCCCTCTAAAAGAATAAATTCCTTGATCATTATCTCCTACAACTGTAATATTTCCATGTCTTGATGCCAATATTGAAATAAGCATGAACTGTGCCTTATTTGTATCTTGATACTCATCTACTAAAACATATTGAAATTTATCTGTATAATACTCATAAACATCTATGTTTTCTGTTAATATTTTTATTGTATAATTAATAATATCGTCAAAATCAATAGCGTTATTCTCTTTTAAACGTCTCTGATATAGTTCATAAACTTGTGCAATTATTTCTTTTCTATAATCTCCAGCATATTTTGTAGCATATGCTTTTGGTTCTAGCATTTCATTCTTTCCGTTACTTATTTCAGATAAAACTGCTCTATCTGTAAATAATTTATCATCTATCTTCAATTCTTTTAAGCATTCTTTTACTAATGTTTTTTGATCTTGTGTATCAAATATAATGAATGAACTTTCAAAACCTATTCTATCTATATATTTTCTTAAAATACGTACACATATCGAATGAAATGTGCCTATCCACATATCATTCACAGCATCCCCAACTAGAGACTCTACTCTTTGTTTCATCTCATTTGCTGCTTTGTTTGTAAATGTTATCGCCAAAATATTCCATGGTTTTATATATTTTTCAGCCATTAAATATGCAATTTTATGTGTTAGAACTTTAGTTTTACCACTTCCTGCTCCTGCTATTATTAAACATGGTCCATCTGTTTGAAGTACCGCTTCTTGTTGTTTATCGTTTAAATCTTGAATTAAATTTTGCATAATTTCTGTACTCTCCTTGCCTTTTTTTCACTTCATTTAGTATAACATAGTCGCTCCTAAAATGCCACCTGTATTGGATAAAAATTTTATAAATTTATTTTATAATTTTTATTAAAAAATGTCGCTATTTTTTATACATTTAATTTAGATAAAAACAATTTAAAATAATCCATTACGTCTTTCCTCTCAATTAAATTCTTAACTTTTATATCTACTACTTCAATAACTTCATCATTTAGCATTACTTTTAGAGTACCTATTATTCTATCTTTTTCAACAGGTGCTTCAAAATAGTATAAATTGTTTATTTCTATATTTATGTTATCTTTATCTGTTTTCTTTATCGGTATAATATTATTTGATAACTGGGTTTTATATAATTCTATATTATTGTTTTTACACTTATTTATGACTATTCTATTTTGGTTAATTAAGCACCATTCCTGGAATTGTTTATCAACTATTTCTTTTATATTAATTAATTCATAATTCTTATATACATACTCTATTAAACTAATGCTATCAGTAGTCCTTATTTTCTTTGTATCCGCTTGTAATACTACTGTTATTATCTCAAATTCATTTCTATTTACAGATGTTACTAGACATCTTCCTGCATTGTTTGTAAAACCAGTTTTCACCCCATTCACACCATCTAAGTATCCTAGCAATTCGTTTGTGTTTGTAATGTTTTTAGGATAACCATTTATAGTTACAGTATAATTTTTTGTATTAACCACTTTTGCAAATATTTCATTCTTGAGTGCATAATCTGCTAATTTTGCTAATTCATATGCAGTTGTATAATGCTCTGGATTATCCAACCCGTGGGGTGTAACATAGTGTGTATTATCAAGACCTATTTCTTTCGCTTTTTCATTCATTAAATCTGCGAATTTTTCGATACTACCTCCAACATTTTCTGCTATTGCTACTGCAGCGTCATTTCCAGATTTCAGCATTAATCCATATAATAAATCCTTCATAGTTATTTTATCATTATGCTTCAGTCCTAACCTTGAGCCACCAGTTCCTGCAGCTTTAGCTGATACTGTTATTGTTTGATTTAAATCTGCATTTTCTATTAATACAATTGCAGTCATTATCTTAGTTGTTGATGCCATTGCTGTTCTTTTATTTTCATTTTTTCCATATATAACCTTTCCAGATTTTCTGTCATATGCTACCGCTATTCTAGCATTTATATTTGGTTCATTTTCGACTATACTTGCAGTTTCAATAGATTTGCTCAACTCCGTATCCTCTAATTCTTCATCTATATCATCTGCAAAACTATATTGCAAACTCCCTATTATACAATTAAATAATATAATCAAACATATTATTTTTTTCCACATAAAAAAATCACCTAAATAAATATATTTTATTTAAGTGATTTTTATGTATTAATTTTTATAATTATATTTTATCAGGATTGCTAAAATTCATACTAAAATCTTGTGCTATTCCAGCTATAATATTTAAAAATATATTAAATGTAAATAATAATACTAATCCTATAGCCCATGGTATCATTTGCTTTTTAACTTCTGCTTTCCCTTCTGGTGATGATAATATAAATTGTATTCCTTTATACATTAACATTCCAACAGCAATTGCTATTGCTGCATATCTAATCCATCCAGCTATATATGTTGCTGCACTTAAAATTTTTCCATCTCCATATTGTGGAAGAAATCCACTATATAAAGTTCCCCATTCTAATGCATGAACACTATTTAAGCATACAAACATAAAGCTATAAACTAATAAGCATATTCTAGTAATTCTTTTTTTCATGACAATACCTTTCTATATTTTATACAATTATGGGTTTGTTCCATTTGAAGATCCACTTGATGGTAAAGCATTTTGTATAATTGTTACTACAACACTTGCAGATAATAATAATGCAATTCCACCAACATATAAAGCTAATGTCTTTTTGATTTCAGCTTTTCCATCTGGTGATGCTGTAATGTATTTAATACCTAAAAACATTGCTATAATAACAGCTATAACTATACCTGCCCATCTTATAATTCCTAAAATAGAACTTACAGTATTATCTAATCCTGTAGTATTTACATCAGATGGTGTTGGTACTGTAACTGCAGCAGCTGATATTGTGCTAGCAACTGTAGCTAATAATACAACAGCTAATAATACTATACTAATTACTTTTATACTTTTCTTATTTAACATTGTAATTTCCTCCTTTTATTTATAAATTAAATACTAATGCTATACTTTAATGATACCTCTTTTTTACAAAAAAGTCAATATTTTTTAATTATTTTTATCAATTTCATCATTTTGTATATAATACTGGGCAATTAGCTCATCTAGTTCCACACTTAATCTATATATATCTTCATAGTTTTTTCCAGTTATTATGCTTTCGTTTAGCTTGTCCCTTGCTATACGGATTTTTTCATCTAACATATTAACCAACTCTCCTTTTTATTATGTGTGCTTTTTTTCATATATATAGAATACCATATTCAAGTTCAACAAGTCAATCAAAAAGCTATATTTCTGCCCACTTTATTCATTTTTTCATCTCTCTTTTTCGACATTTTTCGACATTTGTTTATATTTATTTTTTTTAAATACCAAAATCCCACTAAAAATTATAAAAAGCGCTAACGACAACATTTGTGAAATTCTACAATTATAAAACATTAAACTATCTGTTCTAAGCCCTTCTATAAAAAATCTTATAAAAGAATAGCAAATAATATACAAATATGTTATTTCTCCAGTGAATTTTCTTTTTTTGCTCAAAATAGATAAAAAAATAAAAATTAACATTGTACATATTGATTCATATAAAAATGTAGGGTGAACATATTTTGTAACACCATTTTCTATTATTTCCATTCTTATTGGCCAATTAGTTTCATAACCATATGCCTCAATATTTATGTAGTTTCCCCATCTTCCAATTGATTGGCAAAAAGCTATTATTGGCGCAATATAATCCGTAATATCTAATAGCCTTATTTTCTTTATTTTACTGTATATTGCAATTACTACAAGTCCTCCAATTATTCCACCATATATTGCAAGTCCACCATTTTTTATTTTAAATATTTCCGATGGGTTACTTGTAAAATAATCTAAAGAGAATAGTACATAGTATAATCTTGCAGATATAATTGCAACTGGTAGCATTACAATTGCTAAATCCAACAAATCATCAAATTTTATATTGTACTTACCATCATGTAGTTTACACCACAGTATTGCTATAATCATGGAAGATACTATTAAAATTGCATACCAGTATATTGGTATGCCAAACAATTCAAATGCTACGTTTGGTATAATTCCTGTTTTTATTATCATTTTTTTCTCCTAGTTTATGTAATTTAGAGAGTCTTTTTAGACTCTCTCGTTATTATTTTTTGGGGTTCACAATACTAATCCCCATTTTTTCTTCATTAAACACATCTTTTAGAATTTGCTCTGCATATTCTTTAGTAACTGTATTAAACTTTTCAATATAATCAAAACTATTAATTCCTTTAAAATTATCTATTAAAAACATTCTAGCTATATTTGAAACACTATTGTAATCCCCGACATAATCTCCATATATTTTTCTTTTAATTCTTTCAAAGTGTTCATCCTCTAGACCGTTTTCCTTATACTTTTCTAATTCTAGTTTGAATTTTTCGTATATTCTTTCTGGATTTTTTGATTGTCCACCAACCAAAACATGTGCATATTGTTTTGAAAATTCATAATCAAAATCAGGTTCTGCTAGTAAATCACCACTATTATATAATTCTTTATACAAATCTGAACTTTTTCCTATTAACATATTTAATAAAATTTGTATAGCTATATGTTTTTTTACAATTTCTTGTTGATTTGGTAAATTATCTTTTATTCCAAACATAAAAAGAGGCATACTAACTTCCATTTCTACTTCTTTTCTTGGCATATTTATTGATTCTTCTTCATGTTCATATATTCTTTTTATTTCACCTTGATTCTCTTTTGGAATTAATCTTTTCTTTATTTCTTCTAATAATTCTTCTGGATTAAAATCACCGCATATAACTAATGTCATGTTACTTGGATGATAAAAAGTATTATAACATTTATATAATACATCTGGATCTATGTGACTTATTGATTCTATAGTCCCCGCTATGTCCAACTTAACAGCATTTTTATGATATAGGCAATCCATTGTGTTTAAATACAATTGAAAGCCTGGGTCATCATCATACATTTTTATTTCTTGACCTATTATTCCCTTTTCTTTTTCAACATTTTCATCCGTAAAATATGGGTTTTGAACATAATCCATTAGTTCATCTAGTCCTTCATAAAACTTATCAGATGAACA
Organism: uncultured Lachnospiraceae bacterium; assembly: GCA_947165105.1. The sequence continues at coordinate 10,240 of CAMUZC010000036.1, forward strand.
TTCGAATAAATATGCTGTATGATCATTTGTTGTATATGCATTTGCATCTAGTCCTAATGCCATTAAAACATCTAAACTATTTCTACCGTTTTTTTGTTCAAACATTTTATGTTCTAGGAAATGCGCTACTCCATCTGGTATAAACACTTCTTCATTTGTTTGTGGCATTATAAATCTATTGTCTATCGAACCAAAATTTGTTCCCCATACAACATATTTTTTCTTAGTATTTGCTTTTGGAATAATTATTATGTTTAAACCATTTTCTAGTTTTTCAAAATATGCTTTTTCCTTTATTTTTGTACTTTCAACAATTTTCATATTAATCTTTTCCTTTCATTTTTAACTGTTTTGGACTTTAATAACACAAAATATTTTTTGTTATCTCTAATCCTTTAAAAAATAAATTGTATTTATCTGAATTTTATTAGCAACTTCAACTATTTGCTCTTTACTTACATTATTAATTTTATTTATATAATCTTCTGTTGAAACAAATTCATCAGATAACTCTTGCGAAAAATAATATGTTATTTCTGAATCTTGAGACTCAGAAATGCTTCCTACTGATGCATCTACTAGTGTTTTTGCATTTTCTATATCTTCATCTGTAAACTCTCCATTTTTCATTTGAGTTAATTGTTCTTTAATTAATTCCACTGTTTTTTCATAATTAGGAATATCTATTCCACATTTTATGAAGATATTATCTTTTTGTCTTAAATAAGTCGAACCCGCTGTATATGCCAAACTAGCCTTTTCTCTTACATTTTGGAACATTTTTGAATTTGCACTTCCACCTAGAATAATGTTATATAAAGATGTACTATATTTGCTTTCTTTTTTGTTATCTAACACATCCAACCCTAAAATTAACTTACCTTGGGCTATTTGCATGCTCTCAGAAACCACATTAGGTTCTTGAATTCTAGTCTTTTCACCATTTTCTTTATTTACGTTATACTCTGCATTTCTTTCATTTAATTGCATAATTGTATCATTTTCTTTAATTTCATTTATAATGTTATTATTTAAGTCTCCTGAAACAAATATATCAATTTTTACTCTTTTTATAAATTCTTGATAGTATTCATATAAATTTGATGCAGTTATTTTCTCTAAATCATCTATATACCCATATTTATACACACCATATGGTTCATCTTTATACATTTCTTCAATACATCTATCTAATGCGTATTTAGCTTTATTGTCGATTTTTCCTTCAATAATTTGTTTTAAATTTTCTTTTTCACCATCAACATATTCCTGCTTGAAAGCACCGTTTTCTATAATTGGGTTGAAAACTATATCTATTAGAATATCTATACATTCTTTACTTAAATTTTCTTCTGATGGCAAAAATTCGTTATTTATACTTTCCAAATAAAATTTTAAAACATGATTATCACCTGTTTTTTCAACTCCACAATCAAAGCTAGCACCATACATATTTTCAAGATTTTTGCTTATTTCTTCTTGTGTAGGCATTTTTGATGTTCCTCTTCTTAAAACAGCTGTTAATAACGCATTTTTTGTTACATCCTCTTTATTTAATTTAGATGTAAGAAAAATAGCAAATAAGTTTGTTTTAAATTTATTTGTGTTAATTTTATGAATTGTAATTCCTTGCTTAATTTCTTCTTTGTTATAATTCATTAAAAATCATTCCTTTCATTTTATTATTGTTATTATAATATAAAAAATAAAATTTATTCAAACATTGTATTTATTTAAGTTTATTATATTTTTCTAGTCGAGTGTTTTAATACCTTCAACGAGTTTATTATATAAAAACTGCCGTTTTTTTACAATATTATTTATGAATAATTTTCGAAAACATGTATACAATAATAAACAAAGAGCAAGATAATTATAATGAAAGGAGATATAAACTATGAAAATAATAAACACAATTGCTTTAATACTTGTCATCGTTGGTGGTTTAAATTGGGGATTAATTGGATTATTTAATTTTAATTTAGTCGACTTTTTATTTGGTGAAGGTTCAATTTTATCTAAAATAGTATATATTTTAGTTGGTATTGCAAGTTTATGGTGTATTAGTCTTTTTGCTAAAATATTTGAATAAACAAAATAATTTTATAACAAAAAAATCGCACTTTATTGTGCGATTTTTGTTTTTTACTATCCTAATATTTTCTTTACAGCTTCATTAATCATTTTTCCGTCAGCTGTAACTCCAAGTTTTTCTTTTGCTGCTTTCATAACCATTCCCATATCCTTCATTGATGTAGCTCCTACTTCAGCAATTATTTCTTTAACCTTTTCTGTTACTTCCTCTTCAGATAATTTTTTAGGTAAATAACCTTCTAAAACAGCCATTTCTTCTTTAATTTGATTTATTAGATCTTCTCTTCCAGATTTTTCATAATCAGCTAATGAATCATTTCTTTTTTTGAATTCTTTAGCAATTACCTCTAATATTTGATCATCATTTAATTCTATTTGTTTATCTTTTTCAACTTGTAAAATTGCTGCTCTTACCATTTGAACTGTATTCTTTTTAACTACATCCTTATCTTTCATTGCAGCTTTTAAATCTTCAAGTAATTTTTCTTTCCACATAACAATCATCCTTTCTTAAGTTAGCTGTTCAAACGCCACTTGTTACATATATCACAAAAGTGCAAGCTTTACACTTGCACTTTTAATAAACCACTAAAATTTTCTCTTTCTAGCAGCCTCTGATTTTTTCTTTCTTTTTACACTAGGTTTTTCATAGTGTTCTCTTTTACGAACTTCTTGTAATACTTGGTTTCTAGCACATTGTCTTTTAAATCTTTTTAAAGCTTCTTCCAAGTTACCATTATTTTTTACTTCTGGCATATATAATTCCCCTCCTTCCGGTATCTACCTTACCTTATTGGATGTTTTCCTAGGGGTTTTGTTTTTCTTAACCCTTTTATGTACGAATATTATTATACTCTAAATCAAACTTAGTTGTCAATACAATTCCTTGATTTTTCCAATTTTTAGCAAAATTTTCCTTGTCGAATTTTGTCAATAATTGAAAACTTGTTCATATTCCAATATATTTTTTATTTTTTATTGCAATTATTCAAAAAATGTGTTAATATAATAAACATAATATGTAGCGTAAAAGAGACTAGTAGTAAACTCCCTTTTATCTAGAGAGATTATGGTTGGTGGAAATAATCTAAAACAGTTTATGAATCTACTCTTTAGCTTTTAGTGAAAACTAAACCTAGTGATGCAAGGTTATAAGCATTGTTAAGATGTGAAATTTGCTTTAAATGGTAAATTTCATAATTAAGGTGGCACCGCGATAAATTATTCGTCCTTATGATTTTTTCATAAGGACGATTTTTGATTTTGAAAAAAGGACCGTCCCCGAGTAAAAAAGAAAGGAAGATGTTTTATGATTGATATTAAATTTTTAAGAGAAAACCCTGATGTTGTAAAGGAAAACATCAAAAAGAAATTTCAAGACCACAAATTAGTTTTGGTTGATGAAGTAATTGAATTAGACAAAAAAAATCGTCAAGCAATGCAAAATGGTGATAATTTAAGAGCTAAAAGAAAAGCTTTAAGTAATGAAATTGGAAACTTAATGAAACAAGGAAACAAAGAAGAAGCTGAAAAAATAAAAGCTGAGGTTCAAAAGTTAAATGATGAACTTGTGGAAAATGAAAAATTGGAAGCTGAATATGCTGAAGCTATAAAAGAAAAAATGATGAAAATTCCAAATATTATTGACCCATCTGTACCAATTGGTAAAGACGACAGTGAAAATGTTGAAGTTCAAAAATTTGGTGATCCTGCCGTTCCAAGCTATGAAATACCACATCATGCTGATATTATAGCTAAATTTAATGGATTGGATAAAGAATCAGCAGGACGTACAAGTGGTGTTGGATTTTATTATTTAATTGGTGATGTTGCTAGACTTCATGAAGCAATGCTTGCTTATGCAAGAGACTATATGATAGCAAACGGATTCACTTATGCTATTCCCCCATTCATGATTCGTAGCGATGTTGTTACAGGAGTTATGAGTTTTGAAGAAATGGATGCTATGATGTACAAAATTGAAAATGAAGATTTATACTTAATAGGAACATCTGAACATTCAATGATAGGAAGATTTAAAGGACAAATGGTTAAGAAAGCTGAACTTCCAATTACTATGACATCTTATTCTCCATGTTTCAGAAAAGAAATTGGATCTCATGGATTAGAAGAAAGAGGTTTATACCGTGTACATCAATTTGAAAAACAAGAAATGATAGTTCTATGCGAGCCAGAAGATTCTATGAATTGGTATAACAAAATGTGGAAATTAACTGTTGATTTATTCAGAAGTTGGAATGTTCCTGTAAGACAATTAGATTGCTGCTCTGGTGATATGGCTGATTTAAAAGTTAAATCTTGTGATGTAGAAGCTTGGAGTCCACGTCAACAAAAATATTTTGAAGTTGGAAGTTGTTCTACTTTAGGAGATGCACAAGCAAGACGTTTAGGAATACGTGTAAAAAATGAGAATGGCAACTACTATCCACATACTTTGAATAACACTGTTGTTGCTACTCCAAGAGGTTTAATTGCAGTATTAGAAAACAATTACAATGAAGATGGAAGTGTTACAGTTCCTGAAGTACTTAGACCATATATGGGTGGA
>CAMUZC010000037.1 GCA_947165105.1 uncultured Lachnospiraceae bacterium
GTAGTAACAATAGTTTGATAACTTTCACCATCATTTTTTAACTTCGAATAAACACTCTCTGTGCTAGCAAAAGCATACATTGGCAACGTATATAAAGTAACCAAACCAATTGTAAAACCTGCTATAGTTTTCTTAACTAATTTATTCATTTTCAATTACCTCCTAATTTTGAGACTTTTGGGGACGGTCTTTTTTTGTCTCATTTTTGAGACATTTAATCTCCGTCCCAAAATGTCTCATTTGCATTTTTTCATTCCTACGGTTGTCTTACAAATAAGCTTATCAAACAACATCAAAAATGCTGGCAATACAAGCACAACCGTAAACATACTTACAATAGCTCCTCTGGCCATCAAAGTACACAAAGAACTGATCATTTCAATCTTTGAATATACACCAACACCAAAAGTTGCTGCAAAGAAGCATAAACCACTTACGAAAATAGAACTAATTGATGTTGATAAAGCATAATAAACCGCTTCTTTCTTAGCCATTCCATCTTTACGCTTTCCAATATATTTTGTTGTAATTAAAATAGCATAATCAATTGTCGCTCCTAATTGAATTGTTCCAATTACAATTGAAGAAACAAATGGTAGAACCGTCTTCGTGTAATAAGGAATACCCATATTAATGAATATTGCAAATTCAATTACAGAAATTAGTATAACAGGCAATGATGCTGATTTTAACACAAAAAACATTAAAATAAATATTACAACTATTGATACAATATTTACACTATTAAAATCATGGTCAGAAACCGTAACTAAATCATTCATTAAAGGCCCTTCACCTGCTAAAATTGCATTTTGATCATATTTTGCTATTATCTCATTTACAGTAGCAATTTGTTCATTTATTTCCGGTGTTGCCATTTCATATAATGAATTTATAACTATTACTTTATATTTATCATTTTGCACTTTTGCAACAAGTTCTTCTGGAATCATTTCTTCTGGAACACCTGCTTTTTCAAACTTAGACATTCCTATGGCCCAATCAATTCCATCAACAGATTCAATTTCATCTAGCATTTGATTAATTTCATCATTACTCAAATTACTATCCACTAATAATAATTCAGGTGATACAATCTTGAACGTATCTTTTACTTCTGTGTTTGCTGAAACGCTTGGTAAATCCTTTGGTAAAGATGCATCTAATTTATAATAAACCTCAGTATTTTTATATCCGAAAAAAGCAAATGGCAAAATTACTATAAACAACAGTATAAATATAATATGATGTTTTACTATAAATCCTGAAAGTTTAGTAAATTTAGGAATTAGGACTTTATGTCTAGTTTTTTCAATTAATTTGTTACATGCTAAAATCAATGATGGTAAAACTGTTACAACACAAATTAATCCAAATACAATTCCTTTGGCCATAACAATCCCTATATCTTTTCCCAATGTTAAATCCATACTGCACAAGGCAATAAATCCTGCAAATGTTGTAAGCGAACTTCCTAAAACAGATACTAAAGTTTTTCCAATTGCGGCAGCCATTGCCTTATTAGCATCTGGTGTATGCTCCTTTTCTTCTATAAAACTGTGATATAAGAAAATTGCAAAATCCATTGTTACACCTAACTGTAAAACTGCACTTATTGCTTTTGTAATATACGAAATCTCTCCTAAGAATATGTTTGAACCCATATTGTAAAGAATAGCAAATCCTATATTTAGAAGTAATAAAATTGGTGCTACATATGAATCTAAGGCTAGAGTTAAGATTAATAAACATAAAGCAACTGCTATTACAACATAAATTGTAATTTCAGATTCAGATAAGTTTCTTGTATCTAGTAGAGTAGCTGACATTCCGCTTATCATGCATCTCTCATCTGTTATATCTCTTAATTTTTGAATTGATGACATAGTTTCATCTGATGATATTGCATTACTAAAAGTTACTAATAATAAAGTCTCACCATTTTTATATACCCTATTAGTTACATCCTCCGGTAACATTTCTAATGGGAATTCTTCACCTGTAACATCTGCAATGCTTGCACACATTTGAACATTATCAATTTCGTTTTCAATCTTCTCCTCTAATTTTAGAATATCTTTTGCAGGCATATTCTTCAAAACAACAATTGAATATGCACCCATATCAAAATCCTCTGTTAAAATATTTTGCCCTTGAATTGTTTTTATATCTCCAGGCAAATATGTTAAAATGTCGTAATTAATTCTTGTGGCTTTATACCCTATAATTGAAGGTATTAATAAAATTATTGAAATTATCAATATCAATTTTCTATGCTTAACCACAAACTCTCCAAACTTCTGCATTTAAATAACTCCTTTCTTTTCGACATATTCTGACCATTGGTCATTTTTATTCTGTGTTATATTATATTCTCATTTTGACCATTAGTCAATACTTTTTTAAAATTTTCTTGACTTTTAGTCAATTTTATGTAATAATTTTACTTAGGAGTAGTTATAAAAGGAGATGAACCATATGAAGAAAGAAACAGATAAAGAATCACGCCTATTGAACAGTGGATTCAAACTATTCACTCACAAAGGTTTCAAAGAAACATCAATTCAAGAAATTGTAGATGATGCAAAAGTTGCCAAAGGAACATTTTACACTTATTTCAAAGACAAATTTGAACTTCGTAATGTTCTTATCGCTAGAAAATCGAACAAGCTTTTTAATGATGCAATTAAAGCATTGCAAAAAACAGATATAAAAAAATTGGATGATCAAGTAATTTTTATTGTAGATTATATTATTGATGTGCTTAATAAAAATCAAATTTTATTACAATTTATAGCCAAAAATTTATCTTGGGGAATTTACACAAAAACAATTAATGAATTATATCAAAATACAGAAACAGAAGAGAGCAGTATTTATCAGTTATTTTTAAACGGTATTGAAGAACAACATATTAAAATAGATAATCCTGAAGTAACTTTATATATGATTATTGAACTGGTAAGTTCTACATGTTTCAATTCAATTTTATATAAAGAGCCTTTACCTATACAAGAATTCAAACCTTATTTATATAAGGAAATAAGAAATTTAATTATTAAATAAGTAAATAAAGTGAGACAGTTCTGGTTGTTAAATCAAAACTGTCCCACTTATTTGTTTTCTATACTAGAATTAATTCCTTTGGAATTAATGAATAATCATACATAACTTCTGAATGATTATCCAAAATAAGTTCTTTATCTATAATCTTCCCTGTTTCTCTATCCATTACATTTCTATAAATCTTTGAATTTCTATAGTATTTATCTCCTTCTTTTTTAAAATGATGGTTTTCCTCTACCAGTTCATATGACCATGGAAAAGCCTCTTTACTTCTTAATTCTCCATATAGTTTTCCATCTTCACACCATACAAGAATTTGAATATCTTGATTAGTATTATTTTTAAACCTATAATCTATGTTATTATATGAAATGGAAGTTCCTGAGCTCATTGGTTTTCTTTTTCCTTCATCAGGTGCTAAAGCATCAGAATGTTTATGAAATTCAGTAATATCAAGTGGACTATGTAACACAAGTAAATTAATTGTATTTCCTAGATTGCACAAACCTCCTCCGACTCCTGGTTGTAATTTATTTTTTAAAATAACACGCCCCGCTTTATATCCCTTTTTCTCCGTAGTTTTTCCTACTGTTTTCCAGAAAGAGAACACTTCTCCAGGGTGGATTATAATACCATTGATTTTACTACATGCCAATTCAATATTAACGGCCTTATTTTCTTGAAGTGTTATATCAATCCCTTTTCCCCTTTTTATTATATTTGAACTGTAGCTTGAAACAACATTAGGTAATTTTTCTTTTTGTATTGTTTTAGCGAATTTTTCCTTACTAAATAAATCATCTATATGTCTTTTACAAACTTCTTTTTTCCATGAAATCATATAGCACATTGGGTTAATCTCACAAAAAAGCTTATCACTCTTTCCAAACATTATTAATCTGCCTCCTCTTTTTGAACATTTCCTATTCTGTTTTTATAAGATTTGTTGCTATTATACATTTTTAAAATTATTTTTTCAATATTTCTTTTAATTCCCTTTTTTTCATTATTGTAATACCCTATATATTTCACCAAAATATTATCTATTCCGCTTTTGTTCGCACCATATATGTCTGTAAATATTTGATCTCCTATATATAAAACTTTACTTTTTTCCATTTTCAACATTTGAACAGCTTTCAAATAATTATCTTTTTTTGGCTTTTCAGCATCACATATATATAAAGAATCTATATTTTTAAGAAACCTTTTTACTCGCTCTTCATTGTTATTAGATAATAAGATTGTTTTAAATCCATTCATTTGAATCTCTTTAAATAATTCCTCAATTTCAACAGTTGCATCTTTTCCATGTGGCACCAAAGTATTATCTATATCAAATATTAAACCTCTGTAACCTTTTTTATATAAAAAATTATAGTCAATAGAAAAAACACTTTCAACATATTCAAATGGATATAACATTCTAAGCATTTTATTCACCCTCTTTATTAAAACATCACAATTTCATTATATACATCCATAGCAAAATTGTCTGTCATTCCAGCAATAAACTCTATGATAGCTTTGTAATAATCTTTTTCATTTAAACTAAAAATGTATTTATTATTTAAATTACAATCTGCTCTATCATTCAAATCCCAGTATTTTCCTAACCAATCTTTAAACTGCGATACTGTTTTAGGATAAAAAATCTGGTATTTTGAAAAATTCTCATTTATCTCTCTCTGATTATTCGCATACATATTCTTAAGTGTTTTATAAATTCTATTTATAACAACTTTAAAGTACTCATTTGATGCTTCCATTCTAGGATTGTTGTATATATTGTCATAATTGTATTTTTTGATATTATCTATTAGCCTTAACTTTTCGCTAGAAAAACATATACCTTTTTCCGGTGTTGAATTTTGACAAATATCTACAACTAAATCATTAATTATTTTTGTATTATTTAACGCATCATTCGGATTCATTCCTAAAATAGCTTTTAGTTCTTGAATTTTATCGCTATCTAGCAATTTAAGCGTTAAAGCATCTTCAATGTCTCTTCCAATATATGAAATTTTATCAGATATTTTTATAACACAACCTTCCCAAGTATATGGTGCATATTCATTTGGCATTGTATATTCATTTAAGTCAATTGCTTCTTCTCTTGGTCTTAAACTATTTTCATCAATTTCCCCACAATGTGATATTATTCCATCACGTACTGCATATGTTAAATTCAAATTCTTCAACTTTCCTTTATCGTCTTCCAAAAGTTCTATATTATCAACCAAATATACTCCATTTTTTTCATGCCAAAATGATTCTCCAATATCTCTCATTGATATTTCATTTAATATTTTTTCCCCTGCATGGCCAAAAGGACTATGTCCTAAATCGTGAGCTATTGCAATAGCTTTTGTTAATTCAGTATTAAGTCCAAAATATGTTGCAATTGTATGACTAATAGATTCAACATGATTAACATGTTCAATTCTTGTACATATATGATCATTTGATGGTGAAAAAAACACCTGTGTTTTGTGTTTTAATCTTTTATATGCATCACAATGTAAAATTCTTGTATAATCTCTTTCAAAATCTGAACGGACATCTCCGCTTCTTGCATAAAGAGTATCTTCTCTTTTTATCATATTTTTCCATTTAGGATTTAATTGTGTAGCTGATACTTTTTCAAATAATTTTTCCATTTGGATTACCTCCGTTTCTACTCTATTGCATTATAGCAAAAGAACAAATGAATAGCAATATTCATTTGTTCTTTCTATTTCAAAACCCATTCTTCACATAATTTTTTGTTATTTCTCAGTTTAGTAGCACTGATTGGAAAAACTACCCTTTCTTTATCTACTAGTCTATTTTCAATATTCATATACTCCGCCACATATTTTCCGTAATCTTCACTACTATAAAAATATCCTACATTTATCCCCTTCATAATATTTAATAAATACTTCATTTGTATTTCAACACTTTTTTCATCTAATCCAAATTGTTTAGGACTATTAAATGCTTTTAGTATTTTTACTGTCGGGAACTTCTTAGTTATCATTTTTATTTTAGTATCTATATCAATATTAAATTGTGGTGTATCATATACAACAACATAGAATTCATCCATTTCTTTTAAGGCTGTTTCTATTAAATATGCATGTCCTTTGTGAAATGGAGCAAATTTTCCTATTGTAAACCCAATTTTTTTAGAACTCATTTTTGCTCTCTCCTTTTAAAATATGGACGATCTCTTTTTTAATTTTTGAAATCATAGACAGTCCTTTATTTTCTATACCCTATATATTACCATAAAAGCGAATGATTTTCAATAATCATTCGCTTTTTGTATATTTTCACTGTTTTTTGAAAAATTTTTTAAGTATTAAATATCACCTTGAGACAAATCAGGACCGTCCCCAAATGTCTCATTTATTAGTCTTTTTTCTTAAAAGGATGTAAGATTTTATCTTTAACTTCTTTTGCAATAATTCCCATTGCTACATCATAAATTTTATTAGCTTCCTCGTTTGATACCCCTACTTTTTCTATTAAATCCGCTAATACTTTTTCCTTATTGTTTTTTCCAACAATAAAATGATCTTCAATAACACTATTAATTAAAGTACATTTTCCCTCATCATATCCTAGTTTTTCTGATAATTCCTTTATAAATCCTGTCTTATTCATTTTCATCATCCTCCCCATAAATTTTTCCTTTTGACTCTAATTGTAATTCATATCCATATTCAAAAATATATGCAATACTATAAAATACTAAAATTGATATAAAACCAAATCCTATGTCGAAATCTTGCTCCATTATTATACTACTAATTGCATTTGCAATTGCTGATAATATTGTTATTGCAATCATAAAATATGACATTGTTTTAATATGATGTACATTTTCTAATGTAAATGGTGTATCTCCTTCATTAATATTTTTAAATAGTTTAGCTAAATGATTTAATGCTGCACTTAGTAAGAATAATCCCGCTATAAGAAATGTTGCAGAAGCGATTATTACAACTATTATTTTTTCTTTTGAATTGTTATTTAAAACCTTTGCAACTTTATTAAAACTATTATCATCCAGTTTTACTAAATGGATCTTTGATTCTCCGGTTACCTCTAGTTTATCATCAACTTTTTTATATTCCACTACCTGGTTTCCAATTTCAGTTTTAAACTCATTTTCACCTTTTACTGTTGTTGCTCCTATAAATGTTGCAGCTAAAATAGTTCCTACTATCAAACATATTGCACCAATTCTTGCAAATACACTTCCTATTTTAGATATAATGTAAATAATTTTACTAATAACCTTTAATCTTTTTTGTTTTTCTTTTTCTAATTTTACTACCTTCATTTTGATTTCTTCATCTAATGAATCAATATCTTGAATATCATCATGAATCAAATCATTAATTTTGCAGTGAAAGATTTTACATATTTTTAATATGTTATCCATTTCAGGATATGCTTCACCATTTTCCCATTTTGAAACACTCTGTCTTGATACACCTACCTTCTCTGCTAAAACTTCTTGACTCATTTTTGCACTTTTTCTAAGAGCATGTAAATTTTCTCCAAATTTCATTAGACTAATTCCTCCTTTAGTTATTAGTTTAGTATTTTTTCGTTTGTTTTTCTATCAATTTTTGGTTGCAATTTATAAAATATGCAAAATGCAACTAGAAATTTACAATTATTTCTGTAATCATAATAACATATTTAAGTATATTTTAGCAACAAAAAAAGACTAATTGCTTTTTAGCATTTAGTCTTTTTTACATCTTATTCAGCCATTTCAAAATCATTTATTGAATACCCTAACTCTTTCAATTTTGCATAAACTGAACTGATAGAAATTCCGAATAAAGTGTTGAAATCTCCAACTATCTTGTCAACGAAGAGTTCTGTCTTGCCAGGAAATCTATATCCACAGCCATTTAACACATCTTTTTCATTTTCAACATACCATCTGATTTCTTCGTCATCAACTTTTCTTATATGAACTTCTACAACATCTGAAAAAGTTACTTCCTTATTTTGATATAAATCCTTAATCGTCATTCCCGTTGTTAAGTAAGTTACTTTTCCACTCATTACCTTAATATTTTGAAAAGCTTCATCCTTGCTCTTTGGCTTCTCAAAAATCTTACCATCCATATATACGATTGAATCTGCTGAAATAATTAATGCTGGTCCATCAATTTGTGAAGCTACAGAATTTGCCTTATCTCTTGATAAATCCATAACATACTCACGTGGATCTGTTGCATCACTATGTTCTTCAACCGTACTTTTGACAACTTCATATTTCCATCCTATGTTTTTTAAGATGTTTTGTCTGTTTTTTGAGCTTGATGCTAATATTAATCTCATTTAAAATTCCTCCCTAATAATTATTTTGAGAATCCTGCATGACATCCTGACCTTATAACATGCAATATGTTCATACCCTATAGTATGTATATCATAAATAAATTAATATTTCAAGTTACACATTTAAAACATAAACTCCTATTGTAAGATATGTTGCAAACAACACCCACAACAAATATGGAATTTGAAGTAATCCTGCTGTTTTATCTTTTCCATAAAATCTAGTAATCATAATAACAACCAAAACAGCTAACAGTATTATCCATAATATAGCAAAAAATCTCCATTTAAATACAAAGAAAATAAATGACCATAAATAATTAACAATTAGTTGCCCATAATAAATTAAATCTACATCTTTATCTGTTTGTTCCTTGCTTTTTAATATACCATATGATACTCCCATCAAAATATATAAAATAGTCCATACTATTGGAAACAATGCACTTGGTGGTGCAAGTGGTGGTTGTTTCAGCGCATTGTAATCTATTGATTGTGATGTAATTATGCCAACAATTGCACCTCCAAGTACTGGTAATAAAATTGATCTTATGTATATGCCTAATTTATTCATAAAACTCACCTCAGTTAATTTTATGAATAAATTACTACAATTATGAAACTAATAAAATATGTGTCCCATATTTTAAATTTTTAAAATTTTCTCCGTCCCCAATTTAAAACCCAATTTAAAAAGCCAGTCACTTCAAAAAGCAACTGGCATTTTAAATTATCTATTTAATCCTTTTCTTCCTGCATAAATAGCAACATCATCTAATTGAGCTTCAATGTTTAATAATCTGTTGTATTTAGCAACTCTATCTGTTCTACATGGAGCACCTGTTTTGATTTGTCCTGCATTTGTAGCAACAGCAACATCAGCAAGTGTAGTATCTTCTGTTTCACCACTTCTGTGAGAAACAACAGCTGTCATACCATTTTTCTTAGCTAATTCGATAGCGTCTAGTGTTTCTGTTAATGTACCGATTTGGTTTAATTTGATTAATATACTGTTTGTAACTCCTAAATCAATACCTTTTTGTAATCTCTTGATGTTTGTAACAAATAAATCGTCACCAACTAATTGGATTCTGTTTCCTAATCTATCTGTTAATTTTTTCCATCCGTCCCAATCTTCTTCAGCTAAACCGTCTTCAATTGAGATAATTGGATATCTGTTAACTAAGTCTTCTAAGAAATCAATCATTTCGTCACATGTTTTTGTAACACCGATTTTCCAGAAGTGATATTGTCCATCTTTACCGATTTTCTTAGCTTCATCATACATTTCTGTTGCAGCAACGTCTAATGCTAAGCAAACTTCTTCACCTGGTTTGTATCCAGCTTTTTCAATAGCTTCTACTATTAAAGCTAAAGCTTCGTCTTCATCTTTAACGTTTGGAGCGAATCCACCTTCATCACCAACACCTGTAGCTAATCCTTTTTCTTTTAAAACTTTCTTTAAGTTGTGATAAATTTCAGCACTCATTTGTAAACATTCAGAGAATGTTTTAGCTCCAACTGGCATAATCATGAATTCTTGTACACTTAATGTACTGTCAGCATGTTTTCCACCATTCATAATGTTCATCATTGGAGTTGGTAATGTTTTAGCATTTACTCCACCAATGTATTCATATAATTCTATTCCTAAAGAAGCTGCTGCTGCTCTAGCTGCTGCTAAAGATACACCTAATATAGCGTTAGCTCCTAATTTACCTTTGTTTTCTGTTCCGTCTAATTCGATCATTGTTTTGTCTAATTTAACTTGATCATAAACATTCATACCTATAACAGCATCTCTAATTACTGTATTAACATTGTTAACAGCTTTTAAAACACCTTTTCCTAAGTATCTTGAGGCATCTCCGTCTCTTAATTCTACTGCTTCAAAGCTTCCTGTTGATGCTCCTGATGGAACCATAGCTACACCGCTATATCCTCCTGCGATAACTTCAACTTGAACTGTTGGATTTCCTCTTGAATCCAAAACTTCTAAAGCTTTTACTTCATCAATTTCTAAATAATCTTTCATTATTCTTCAACCTCCTATATATTTGTTAATATTTTAACATCACTTGGTTATTGTATCACAATCTTTTCCAGTTTTCAACAGTTTTTCAAATTTATTCTTTACAATTTCAATTTCTTCATTTGTCAATTTTTCAACTCTATGAACTTGTCCATATTCTTTTTGTTTTTCTTCCGATAATTCAGCTTCTAAATCTTCTATTTCTCTTGCAAAAATCTTTCCTTGAAATATGTTTTCATATATTACTAAATTTTTAATAGGATTTTCAGCGTTATCTCCTGAATATGTTACTCCAACTTCTAATATTCTATAAATATTTTTTTCATCCAAGTTTTTACCTTTAAAATGTTTGCATAAATCTCCCTTTTTTAACATTTAGACTTCTCCTTTCTTTTCCATTCGAACCCTTCTGGTAAATTTAGAGCATCTTTCTTTTTCTTAACATATCTATCTTCTTCACTAAATATACATCCACAATATTTTTGCATATATAAACCTTCTGCTACTGCTTTATCATGGCCTTCCCAAAATCCATATCTGAAATCCCTATATAAAAATTGAATCCCATATTCTTTGCTATAATCTTCACATAGTTTTTTTATAAAATTATGTTTTTGATAAATGCTATACAGTAAAGTTGTAGTTACAGCATCATATCCATGTTCTTTGGCATATTCAAATGTTTTTCTTAATCGTTTCGGATAGCAATAATCTACGCATCTTGAATCTAAATTATTTGCAACATTTTTACAGAAATCATCCAATCCATATTCATCTTCAAAAATAGCCTCAATTTCTATTTTATCAGCATATACCTTCAAGCAATCTCGTCTTGCCTCATATTCCTTATATGGATGAATATTTGGATTATACCAATATAAAGTTGGCTCTATTCCTTCTTTTCTTAATGTATCTATGCAATAAACACTGCATGGTGCACAACATGTATGCATTAATAATTTCATAACATTCCCTTTCTTTCTTTATTAATATCATTATTAATCTGTAATTTTCAATATACCTTAATATATCACATTTTATAAGTATATTCAACCAATTTTTGTTATCCTATGTAATCATTTCCTTTTATAACACATTCCTTCAACTTTCCCTTTATATAACTTGCAAAAAAATATAATTTATACTGTTAATTTGTCAAATATTGTAGTATAATGAACTTATTGAGAAAGGATGATAAAAAATGGACAGCCTTATTACAGTCGACTCACCAAAGCCAGAAAAAAGAAAACTAAAAATGAGATTTAAATTTTTGATTTGTGCTATTATATACTTTTTAGTTATTTTTGCATGTACAAGACTATATAATTACATTAATACAAAATTTTTTAACACTGATAATAACACCGATTCAACTGTATCAGAAGCTTCTGACAATACGCCAAAAACTTATTATATAAATAACATCAAATCAAGTTATCAAAGCAAAAAAATTGCTCTAATAAATTCAAAAATACCACCACAATTATCTGAAGAACAATATAATAATATACTAAATATTTACCATAATACATCAGAAAAAACTGTTTACCTAACATTTGATGATGGACCTTCTGAAAATATTACACCTCTTATTCTTGATTTACTTAATCAAGAAAAAATAAAAGCAACATTTTTTGTTTTAGGCACAAATGTTGATAGATATCCTGCACTTGTTCAAAGGGAATATTCAGAAGGACATTTTATTGCAAATCACGGATATTCTCATAAGTATTCAGAAATATATGAAAGTGCCGAAACAGTATTAAACGATTATAAGCAATGTGAGCAATCCGTTAAGAGAGCTTTAAATGATGAGAATTTCACTTCAAAAGTATATCGTTACCCAGGCGGATCAAATGGTGGAAAATATCATGACATAAAAAATGCCGGCAAAGAACTTCTAAAAGAAAACAATGTTGCTTATTTAGATTGGAATGCTCTTACTCGTGATGCTGAAGGAACTCCTACTCACGAATCTATTTTGGAAAGCTTGCATGAAACCGTTGGTGAAAAAAATGTAGTTGTTTTATTAATGCATGATTCATCAAGCAAAATACTTACATACGAAGCTTTGCCTGAAGTTATCACATTTTTCAGAGATAATGGGTACAATTTCAAAACACTATATGATGTACTTTAAAGCACAGTTTGGGAAGCCCCCAATACTGTGCTTTTTATTTTTTTTATTTTTTTTGTAAAAACTGTTGACAAAATTTAAAATAATATTTATAATAATAAATGTCTTCGAAATATTAAAAGTAATATGCAGGTGTCGTATAATGGCTATTACCTCAGCCTTCCAAGCTGATGACGAGGGTTCGATTCCCTCTACCTGCTCCAAAAATTCTTTTAAATACTAATGCAAATACGCAGGTGTCGTATAATGGCTATTACCTCAGCCTTCCAAGC
The DNA here is from genome assembly GCA_947165105.1 of uncultured Lachnospiraceae bacterium. The sequence goes on from CAMUZC010000037.1 coordinate 12,863, forward strand.
TGATGACGAGGGTTCGATTCCCTCTACCTGCTCCACAAAAAAACCTGAATATTTAAATTCAGGTTTTTATTTTTTAATGATGTATTATTATCAACAAAATTACTTATTATCTATAAAATTATCAATCTTTGCCTTATATTCGGTCGTATGATCTTCCCAAACACAAGCATGTTCACTATCATTAACAGTCCAAATTTCCTTGTCACTACAATTTATATTATTATAGATTTCCTCACCCATAAAAACTGGAGTAACTTTATCAATTGTACTATTAATAACTAGAGTTGGAATATTAATTTTTTTTGCAATCATAATAGAATTCGCATCTTCATATGAAAAACCAAGTTTCTGTTTATTTACTAAATTTCCTAACCACAACAAATAATCTGTAGGAATTCCTATATTCATCTTGTCTAATTCAGTTGATATCATATATTCGACATTTCCCAACGGACAATCAAGTATCATAAAATCCACATCACTTTGTGTATCAAGATTTGCAACAGCCTGTATAGCGGTTGCTCCTCCAAAAGATGTACCCCAAATACCAATTTTTATTCCAGAGTATTTATTTTTAACAAAATCTATAAGGTCAATAACATCATATTTTTCCCAATATCCGTAAGTTGTTCTTTTCGCGGTATTTTCATTTGAACTTCTTTGATCAAAAGTTATTACATCATATCCCTTCTCTAAAAAATACTTTGCAACTGGATAATTAGTATATCTGTTACCACCAAGGCCATGTATCATTAATACAACCTTATCGTGATTTTCCCCAGCATTTATATATTCTCCTGGAATAGTATGTCCGTCGAATGTTGAATTAATAGAGATTTCTTCATAAACATATTCTTGTTTCAATTCATATGGATTCATTTTCATTTTTTCCCAAAAGCTATCCTTTACCTCTCTCGTTTCTTCACAAGTAGAAAGTTGTGTTGACCCTTCAAACACCTGAGTACCAATGTAATATGAACCTCCAATAACTAACAATAATAAAACTAGAATAACACTAGTAAAAATAATTAAAAATATTTTAAACCCTTTTTTCATTACTTACCTCCTTTAACTTAGATAAACATTCATCACACCAATCAGCAATCATCTTAGCCCTTCTTCGTCCATAAGAAATTGTAAACTCCCAGAACATAGAACGATAGGAATCATCTAATTCATTGCTATAATAATCAGAGCTCTCATCTGCTATTTTAAAGCTTTCATACTTTCTTTGATATGTTGCTTTTAGATTTTCAAAAAAAACTATATTTTCCTCAGAAGATTTCTCTCCAAGGAAAAAAACTTTCATAAGAAGTGGAATTCTAACATTTTCTTTTAAATCTTCTGAAACCCACTCCAATAATTCAATACGTCCTTCTTCAGTAATAGAATATATTTTTTTATCTGGCTTTCCACTCTGTTCTATCCATGTTCCGCTTATATATCCAGCATTTTCCAATGATGTAAGTTCTCTATACACCTGACTCTTTTGAACATTCCAAAAGTGATTCAAGGAATTACGAAATGTTTCAAGTATTTCATACCCATTCATATTAGAATAATTCAATAATCCTAGTATTCCATGTTTTAACATTAATAACCTCCTATTAGTCCATTTGTGGACTAATAAAATAGTATCATATCACAATTGTTTTGTCAACAATATGTAATTGGATTTTATTAATCATAATTAACAATTGATATTTTTTATAATTTTTTTAATAATACTTGGTATTTTTATAAAAAAATGTTATAATTATATAGTACACAATTTAATATTCGCGGGTATAGTTTAGTGGTAGAATTTCATGCTTCCGACCTGAAGACGCGGGTTCGATTCCCGCTACCCGCTCCA
>CAMUZC010000038.1 GCA_947165105.1 uncultured Lachnospiraceae bacterium
CTTATAATTTTAAGAAAAATGATAACATATATTTTGCTGGTCAAATTACTGGTGTGGAAGGGTATGTTGAGTCAATTTCTTCTGGATTAGTTGCAGGTTTAAATGCTTGTTTGAAATTTCAGAATCAGGCCGAAGGTGGTAAAAATGATGTTAACAAGAAAACATTTGATGAACACACAATGATTGGAGCATTATCAAAATACATATCAACAGAAAATAAGAAGTTCCAACCTATGAATGCAAATTTTGGAATTTTGCCAGATTTAGATGAGAAGATAAGGAATAAAAAACTTAGATATCAAGCACTTTCAGATAGAGCAATAAATTTCTTAAAAAATAGTTGAAAATGATTTTTTTTATGTTATAATATTATTATGTTATAATATGTGCGGAGAGGGTCTTTATCTAATTGACATAGTGTACATAATGTGTTATAATAAACACGTAAGATGAAACGTAGGAGGTATTTTATGGAAGAAAATGAATTAAAAATATCAGATGAAATGTTAGAAAATATTTCAATAGAAAATCTTGCAGATTTAAAAGTAGAAGTTGATGAATTGATGAATGATTTAAATGATATTGTAAACGATTGCAATGTAGCTATAAATTCATAATAAGGGGGAATTGTAAATGGATTTAGAAAAAATAAATAACCAATATGTTAGATTAAAAGCAAAACTAGAATCAACTAAAAAAGATGTTGAAAAATTAAAAGAAGATTTAGAATTAAAAACAAGTGACTTGCAAATATTAGAAGCTGCAAAGACAAAAGCTAGAATAAATAAAGATGTAGCAAGAGAACAAGCTCTAGCTACTAATATTGCTAACACAAAAAAAGATATTAAAAAAATTAAAGATGAAGCAGAAGCAAAAGCTGAAGAATGGAAGGAAACTCAAGAAAAAATTGATAAAAGAATAGAAGAAATAAAAGAAAACCCTGAACTAAAAAAACATCTTGATGAAGTTTTAGTAAAAAAATATGACAGAAAGATAAGAAAGATAGAAGCTGAGAAAAAAATAGCTACTGATAAAAAAGAAAGATTGAATGGATTGAACGAATTAGCAGAAAAATATCCGGGAATTAAAAATAATTTGATTGGTATGACAAATGCTATAAAAGAAATTAATGCATTAAATGCAGAACTAACTTCTTTAAAACAACCTATTGCAGGAGGATTATTTAGATATACAGACCAAGCAAGAGCAGATGAAATTACTAAGAATTTATTACCAAAGGCAAAAGCTAAATATGACAATAATATGAATTTATTAACTGAGCGCGCTAAAACTCATAAGGTAAAAATTGATGCAAATGATCTTAAAGAATTAACTGAAAAGATGTCACATAATAAGGGAAAAATTGATATTTCTGGAACTATAGGTAAACAAGTTAAATTAATAGATAAACAAATAAAAGGTTTTGATAAATCTATTGCAGATTACAAAGGTGCACTAGGAAATTTTGATAATAGCATTGTAAAAAATGTTCAAAAACAATCAAATCAAAATACACAACCAGCAAGACAAAGTTGGTTTGGAAAAATCGTTAATAGATTTAAAGATTGGAATAATAGAAGAAAACAAAGAGCTTTACCAGAAGGTGAACAAGCAGTAGATTCTAAAAAAGATAAAAAGGAAAAAAATGAATTTGTTTCAAGTTTGAAATATGATATTGTGAAAGACGAAGTTGCTAGAATGGAAAGAGATGGATTAAAAGAAGCTAAAGCTCAAAGAAAAGTTAACGAGGATTATGAAAGATAAAATTAGTGTTAATTATTTATGATTTTATGCTTAAAAATCGTTGACAATTAGCTATAAAAATGATAAAATATAAACCGTTAGATAAAATTGCCAAAACTGGCAATTCTCTAACGGTTTTATTTTATTATTCAGGAGGTGAAATTTAAGTGCCAACAATTAATCAATTAGTAAGAAAAGGAAGAAAAACAGGAGTGACAAAATCAACAGCACCAGCTCTTCAACATGGATGGAACTCAAAAAATAAAAAATTAACAAACAATAGAGCTCCACAAAAAAGAGGAGTATGTACAGTTGTTAAAACAGTTACACCTAAAAAGCCAAACTCAGCTTTAAGAAAAGTTGCCAGAGTTAGACTTTCAAATGGTTATGAAGTTACTTCTTACATTCCTGGTATCGGTCACAACTTACAAGAGCACAGCGTTGTTCTTATAAGAGGTGGAAGGGTAAAAGACTTACCTGGTGTTAGATACCACATCATAAGAGGAACATTAGATACAGCTGGTGTTAAAGACAGAATGCAAGCTAGATCTAAATACGGAGCAAAGAAACCTAAAAAGTAGGATTCTAATTGAAAGGGTGGCTTAAATTATCAATTCAATTGATGCTTTATGTCAAAACTTTCAAAACCAAAAGCAAAAATAGTGCTTATAACTTACTAATTTAAGGTACTTAAATTAATAATAGATTATAGCGCTATACGGGAAAGCAGTTAGGCTTTTCAGAGTACCTTATGATACTTGGGGTATATAAGTATCAAAATATTAAAAGGAGGGAAGAATAGTGCCAAGAAAAGGATATATAGCAAAAAGAGAAGTTTTACCAGATCCAATATACAATAGCAAAGTTGTTACAAAATTAATCAACAACGTTATGTTAGATGGTAAGAAAACAGTTGCTCAAGAAATCGTTTATGGTGCATTCGATATCATAAAAGAAAAAGAGCAAAAAGATCCATTAGAAGTATTTGAAGCAGCACTTAACAATGTAATGCCAGTTCTAGAAGTTAAAGCTAGAAGAATTGGTGGTGCTACATACCAAGTACCAATCGAAATTAGACCAGAAAGAAGACAAACTTTAGGTTTAAGATGGTTAGTTATCTATGCTAGAACAAGACATGAAAAAACTATGTCTGAAAAATTAGCTGGTGAAATCTTAGATGCAGTTGCTGGAAACGGTGGAGCATTCAAGAAGAAAGAAGATATGCATAGAATGGCTGAAGCTAATAAAGCTTTTGCTCATTATAAATTCTAATTTTAAAAGAGGAGGAAAAATATGGCTGGTAGAAGTTATCCTTTAGAAAGAACAAGAAATATAGGAATAATGGCTCACATCGATGCTGGAAAAACAACTACAACTGAAAGAATCCTATTTTACACAGGTAAAACACATAAAATAGGTGAAGTTCACGAAGGTGGAGCTACAATGGACTGGATGGTTCAAGAGCAAGAAAGAGGTATTACAATTACTTCAGCTGCTACAACATGTTTCTGGAATAATAACAGAATCAATATCATTGATACTCCAGGTCACGTTGACTTCACTGTTGAGGTTGAAAGATCTTTAAGAGTACTTGATGGTGCTATACTTGTTTTAGCTGCTAAAGGTGGTGTTCAACCACAATCTGAAACAGTTTGGAGACAAGGTGATAAATACAAAGTTCCAAGAATGGCATATGTTAACAAAATGGATATAACAGGTGCAGATTTCATGGGTTGTGTACAACAAATGAAAGATAGATTAAATGCAAATGCTGTTCCAGTACAATTACCAATTGGAGCTGAAGACAATTTCCAAGGAATTGTTGATTTAATAAAAATGAAAGCATTTATTCATAAAGATGATTTAGGAGTTCAAATTGAAGAAACTGAAATTCCTGAAGATATGAAAGCAATGGCAGAAGAATACAGAGCAAAAATGGTAGAAGCTGCTGCTGAACAAGATGATGAATTAATGATGAAATATTTAGAAGGTGGAGAATTATCTGAAGAAGATATTAAGAAAGGACTAAGAATGGGAACAATAGCTAACACTGTAGTTCCAGTATGTTGTGGTTCTTCTTATAAAAACAAAGGTGTTCAAGAACTTCTAAACAATATAGTTGATTACATGCCATCACCACTTGATATTCCTAATATCAAAGGTGTTGATATGGATGGAAATGAAACTGAAAGAGTAACTTCAGATTCAGAACCATTTGCTGCATTAGCATTCAAAATTGCAACAGACCCATTCGTTGGTAAATTATGTTTCTTCAGAGTTTACTCTGGAACATTAGACGCTGGTTCTACAATATTAAATGCTAATAAAGGTAAAAAAGATAGAATTGGTAGAATTCTTCAAATGCATGCTAACCACAGAGAAGATATAGAAAAAGTTTATGCAGGTGACATTGGTGCAGCTGTTGGACTAAAAGAAGTTTCAACAGGTGATACATTATGTGATCCAGCACATCCAGTTATTCTAGAATCTATGGAATTCCCAGAACCAGTTATTGATATCGCTATTGAGCCAAAAGATAAAGCAAATAGTGAAAAAATGGGAATTGCTTTAGCAAAATTAGCTGAAGAAGATCCTACATTCAAAACATATACAAACCAAGAAACAGGACAAACTGTTATCGCTGGTATGGGTGAGTTACACTTAGACATTATCGTTGATAGATTAAAAAGAGAATTCAAAGTTGAATGTACTGTAGGTAAACCACAAGTTTCTTATAAAGAGACAATTAGAAATAAAGTTAAAGTAGAAGGAAAATTCATTCGTCAATCTGGTGGACGTGGACAATATGGACACTGTTGGTTAGAAATGGAACCATTAGAGCCAGGTAAAGGAATTGAATTTGAAAGCAAAATCGTTGGTGGAGCTATTCCAAAAGAATATATCAAACCAATCGAAGATGGTATTAGAGAAGCTGCTGAAAGCGGTATCTTAGCTGGTTACCCAGTTATCGATTTCAAAGCTACAGTAGTTGATGGTTCATACCACGACGTTGACTCTTCTGAAATGGCATTCAAAATTGCTGGTTCTATGGCATTCAAAGAAGGATGTAAACAAGGTAAATCAGTATTATTAGAGCCTATCATGAAAGTTGAAGTAACAGTTCCAGAAGAATACATGGGAGATGTTATCGGAGATATTAACTCTAGAAGAGGAAGAATGGAAGGTATGGAAGCTAGAGGTGGAAACCAAATAGTAAGAGGATTTATTCCACTTTCAGAAATGTTTGGTTACGCTACTGACTTACGTTCAAAAACACAAGGTAGAGGTACTTATTCTATGGAACCAAGTCACTATGAAGAAGTTCCAAAATCAGTACTTGATAACATTGTTGCTAGTAGAGCAAAGAAAGAAGACTAATAATATTTTAGATTATTTAGTTAGGTATAATTCATATTAAAATTCCGAACTTTAATATGAATGTTTATAATAAAACTTAAAATACAGTTTAAATTTCAGTGATTTAAGCTAATATTACTAAGATTTTATGAAAAACATCTTGCCAAACTTAAAAAAATATTATAAAATGCTTATGTTTAATATAGTTATTAATTTTAAAAAATATAAAAGGTGTTCAAGAAATTTTAAGCAAACTTGATTTAGGGGAAACCTACACCAAATTTAAAGGAGGAAAATTTAAATGGCAAAGGAAAAATTTGAAAGAACCAAACCACACGTTAACATTGGTACAATCGGACACGTTGACCACGGTAAAACAACAACAACAGCTGCTATTACAAAAGTTTTAGCACTTAAAGGTCAAGCACAATTCGAAGCTTACGATCAAATCGATAAAGCTCCAGAAGAAAGAGAAAGAGGTATTACAATTAATACTGCTCACGTTGAATATGAAACAGATAACAGACACTATGCACACGTTGACTGTCCAGGTCACGCTGACTATGTTAAAAACATGATCACAGGTGCTGCTCAAATGGATGGTGCTATATTAGTTGTTTCTGCAGCTGATGGACCAATGCCTCAAACAAGAGAGCACATCTTACTTGCAAGACAAGTTGGTGTTAAATATATCGTTGTTTACTTAAATAAATGCGATATGGTTGATGATCCAGAATTATTAGAATTAGTTGAAATGGAAGTTAGAGACTTATTATCAAGCTATGATTTCCCAGGAGATGAAATTCCAGTTATCAAAGGATCTTCATTAGCAGTATTAGAGAGCACATCTAAAGACATCAACGCTCCAGAATATGCTCCAATCTTAGAGTTAATGGCTGCAGTTGATAGCTATATCCCAACACCAGAAAGACCAACAGACTTACCATTCTTAATGCCAGTTGAAGACGTATTCACAATCACAGGTCGTGGTACAGTTGCTACAGGTAGAGTAGAGAGAGGTGTTGTTAAACTACAAGACGAAGTTGAAATCGTTGGTTTAACAAAAGAATTAAACAAAACTGTTGTAACAGGTGTTGAAATGTTCAGAAAATTATTAGACCAAGCTGAAGCTGGAGATAACATCGGTGTTCTTTTAAGAGGTGTTCAAAGAGACGAAATCGAAAGAGGACAAGTTTTAGCTAAACCAGGAACAATTCATCCACATACAAAATTCACATCACAAGTATACGTTCTAACTAAAGATGAAGGTGGACGTCATACACCATTCTTCAATGGTTATAGACCACAATTCTACTTTAGAACAACAGACGTTACAGGTGTTATTGAATTACCTGCTGGAACAGAAATGGTTATGCCAGGTGATAACATCGATATGACTATCGAATTAATCACTCCTATCGCTATCGAAAAAGGATTAAGATTCGCTATTCGTGAAGGTGGTAGAACAGTAGGTTCAGGTGTTGTTGCTGATATAATCGAGTAATAATATTTGCCAAATTAAAGGCTTTCAAGATTTTTTCTTGAAAGTCTTTTTTGTATTGAAAATATTGACAAAATTAACCAAACCATATATACTATATTAGGGAAATAAGCAATTGAAGGAGTTGGAAAAATGAAGAGAATAGAAATTTCAATTAGTTCATTGGTAAAAGCAATTATTATAATAGCAATTGGTTTGTTATTAATAATGCAAACACCAACATTTGCAACCACAGGTAAATCAACAGGTGCATCAGTTAGGGTAAGAGAAAAACCATCAACAGATTCAGAAGTTGTTGAATTATTAGGTGTAGATGATGTTGTCGAAATTATAGGCAGTGAAGGAGACTGGTATAAAGTCAATTTCAAAGGAACAATTGGATATGTAAGTAAATCATTTATTTCTACAAAAGAAAACAATACAGAAAATAATGAACAAACTTCAAATGAGCAAAATACTGAACAAAAAAATAATGAAGATAATTCTGAGAGTACAGAAAATGTAAATGATAATCAGAATAATAGCACTGAAACTAATACAGATGTTCAAACAACAACAGTGACTAAATCATATAAAATGTCTGAAGATAGTAAAGTAAGAATTTTACCTATTGTTACTGCAGAAGAAATTGGCGAAGCAAAAAAAGGTGAAAATGTTTCATTAGTTATTAATGCAGGATTATGGGTTTATATAAATTCAAGTAATGTAAGTGGATGGATTAGAATTGATAAATTATCAACAGAAGAAGTTACAGTTTCTAATAATCAAGAAAACGAAAATAAAGATAATGAAATAAAAGAAACTGAGACTACTACACCAGAATCAAATAAAGAAACACAAACATATCAAGAAAAAAATATGTATGCTAATTCAGCAGCTATAAATGTAAGAAGTGAATCAAATACTGAATCTGATGCAATAGATTCAATAGGACTTAATACTGAAGTTAAAGTAATTGGTGAAGAAAATGGATGGTATAAAGTTCAAGTAAATGGTTCAACAGGGTTTATAAGGAAAGATTTATTATCAAATGAAAAAACAGAAGTTACTTCAAGAAATAATGAATTAGACAGAGCTGCTGCTGTACAAAATAATGCTCAAACGACAAATGCGGGAGCTCAACAACAGGCTGTAGCTGCAACAAATAATGCATCATCACAATCTGTTCCAGTTTCAGCATCAGGTGTTTCAGGTAGTGATATTGCAGCATATGCACAACAGTTTTTAGGATGTAGTTATGTATATGGTGCTGCTGGACCAAGTTCTTTTGACTGTTCTGGTTTAACAATGTATGTATATCAACATTTTGGATATAGTTTAAGCCATTCATCTAAAGTTCAAGCAACACAGGGTGTTCCTGTTTCTGGTGACTTACAACCAGGTGACATTTTAGTATTTTCAAATGATGGACGCCAAGTAGGTCATGTTGGAATTTATATAGGAAATGATAAATTTGTTCATGCATCAGATTCTTCAACAGGTGTTATAACATCTAATTTACATGATAGATGGAATATTAATAAATATTGGGGAGCAAGAAGAATTATTCAATAATTCTGAATGAACAAAACAAATTATGGGGTAATAATTATAAGGAGGAATCACAGCTTTGATTAAAAGACCGTTAGTGATTATTACCATAAGTTATATAATTGGTATAATAATAGGGCTGTATTTAAAAATAAATACGGCTCTTTTTGTAATTTTATGTTTAATCATAATTGTAATCGTATATGGATTTTTTTCGAAATATTTTCATTCTCGTGCAAAATTTGATATAGGTGTTTCTATTGGCGTAATAATAGCAATTTTACTTTCTTTTTTGGTTACACAATTCAAGGAAAATAAGTTTAGTTCTGTATATAATGATATTTCAACTGAGGCAGCAATAAATGGAACTGTTGTAGGAATTCAGAAGGAAAGTGTTTATTATGAAAATTACATAATAAAGATTAATTCCATAAATGGTAATTCTAAGTATAAAAATACGAATATTCTTTTAAAAGTGAAGAAAAACAAAAGAAATACGTTAGAGTATGGAGACAATATTATTGTTCATGGCGTTTTTGAAGAACCAGCAGTAAGAACTAATTTTAAAGGGTTTAATTATGCAAATTTATTAAAAACAAAAAACATTTATATGATTTGTAAATCTGATTGTAATTCTATTTCTATAATAAAAAAGAAATCTGTTTTTGTGGGGGATATGTGGATAAATAATATCCAAAATAAAGTAAAAACAAATTTAAATGAAATATTAAATGAAAATAATTCAAACATTGCAAATGCAATTCTACTTGGAAGTTCATCAAGTATAACTCAAGAACAAAGACAAATGTTTAGTGATGCTAGTTTAATTCATGTTTTAGCAATTTCAGGTATGCATGTTACTTATGTTGTTTTGTTTTGGAGTTTTGTTTTGAAGAAAACAGATAAAAGAAAAACTAAGTATTTTCTTATTATTTTTTTGATATTTTTTTCATTTTTAACAGGGGGCTCTCCATCTGTTCTAAGAGCTACAATTATGTCGTGTGTTTCTATAATTTCAAAATTAGTATATAGAAAAGCAGATACAATTAATAATATTGCAATTTCATGTTTATTCATTCTAGTTATAAATCCGTATGATATTTTAAATTTAGGATTCCAGTTATCTTTTTTAGGAACTTTAGGTATTGTGTTATTTAATTCGAAAATTACGGGGGAAGTTCAAAAGCTAGAGTTAATCATAAATAAAAAGAGTAGGGAAAAAAGTACTAGAAATGCTACAAATGAGCTGCTTATACAGGTTGAAAGAAAAGTATTACGTTCTATTAAATCAATTATAATATTAGGAATTTCAGCAAATATTTTAATGATTCCAGTTTTAGTATATTCATATAATACATTCTCACTTACATTTATAATTTCAACTATTCTCGTTACACCTATTTTAGGAGTAATGATGTTAAGTGGTTATTTAACAGTAATTATATCTTTATTTTCAATAAAATTCGCGTCTATTATTGGTATTGTATTTAATCTTTTTATTAATATTTTTAATTATATTGCTGAATTCAGTTCTAAAATCTCATTTCTAAGATTCACAGTTGTAACTCCTAATTTTATTGAAATAATATTTTATTATTCTTTAGTTTTTTATTTCTTTTTATTTTATAGGAAAAAACATAACAAATTATTATTAAGAATATTTGCATTTTTCGTATTATCATGCATTTTATTTAACGTTTTAAAATTTGATAATAATAAACTAAGAATTCATTTTATTGACGTTGGTCAGGGTGATAGTTGTTTAATTATTACAGAAACCAATAAAACTATTTTAATTGATGGTGGTGGAAGCGAAAGTGATAGTTACGATATTGGAGAAAATATTCTGGTTCCATATTTGTTAGATAGAAAAATTAGAAGAATAGATTATATGATTTTTTCACATTTTGATTCTGATCATTGTAAGGGATTATTTGTTGTAATGGAAAAATTAAAGGTAAAAAATGCAATTATTTCTGAACAAGGAGTAATTTCGGATAATTATGAATGTTTTATTAAATTGGCAAATAGTAAAAATGTGAATGTTATTAAAGTAAAAGCTGGTAATAGATTAAAAATTGATAAATCAACATATATTGATGTCTTGTGGCCTAGAGATAATTTGATTAATGAAAATATTCTTAATAATAATTCTATAGTTTGTAAATTGAATTATAATAATCTATCTATTTTATTCACAGGTGATATAGAGGAAATTGCTGAAAAGAAAATTGTTGAGCTCTATGGATCAAATGTTTTAAAATCAACAATTTTAAAAGTTGCGCATCATGGTTCGAAAACATCATCTATCCAAGAGTTTGTAGCTAATGTAAATCCACAAATTGCTTTAATTGGAGTTGGAAAGAACAATAAGTTTGGACATCCATGCAACAAAGTTATTGAAAGATTGGAAAAAATGCGGTGTACGTGTTTATAGGACCGATAAAAATGGGGAAGTAAATATTGAATCTAATAGAAGTGGTATTATCAAAGTTAAGAGCTTTTTTAATAGTTCATGACTTGTGTTTAGATTTAAGAAAAATTAATACTAGTATAATTTGCCAAAAACTTGTAAATAATACTCATATATAACAATAAAAAACATTTAAGGGAAAAGGTGAGTTTTATGAAAAAATGGGTTATAGTTGTTTTAGCTGTCATACTATTTTTAGTTTCTGTAATGGCAGGTTTTATTGTAAGGTCGTTTATTAATTTTTCTAAAGGAGAAAAAGAGAATAATCATATTGTACTTGCTGAAAATAAGATTGAGAATCTAGTTGATACAAGTGCAAAGGATATAATTGTTTCACCAAATGCTGAAGTAATACTAACTGAGACTTTCCAGAAGTGTGGACATAAAAGAATAAAAAAAGAAGAGGCACCAAGAGAAATAGTTAATTTGAACAAAGAAAAAGTCCAAGAATATTATAAAGGATGGGAATTGGATGAGTTTACTACAAATGAGATAAAACTTTCCAGGAATAATGTAGGAATTTGTGATGAACATTATATTATTAGAGAATCTGATGGATATATAAGTATTAGTGTGAAAAATGATATTGGTGAATACATTTTTAAAGGGCTAACTGATATTCCAGTGCAATATTTAGCTGAAGAGGATTTAGCAAAATTGGAACAGGGAATAGAGGTTATTGGAAGAGAAAATTTGAATAAGTTTTTAGAGGATTTTGAATAAAAAAATTTGAAGATTATTTTGTAATCTTCAAATTTTCTTTTTTTAAATATCCGTCTTTGTAAAATGCTTGAAAATACATTATTAAAGAGAATATTGTAAATCCAAGAGCTAAGTAATAAATATATATATCGAACTTAAATGATATACTGAAGTATTTTATTGCAAGTGATGATACAATTGCTACATAGAATAATACTGTTGCAAGTTTTCCGTACCATTTACTTGATACTACTAGTTCTTTTCCATATAGGAAAGAAGCTCCGGCTATCATTACAAATTCCTTTAAGAATATTACAATTATCATCCAAATTGGAATAATTCCTTTTAATGCTAATGTTGTTAGTACTGCTATTTGTGTTGATTTGTCAGCTAGTGGATCTATTAATTTTCCAAAATTGCTAATTAAATCAAATTTTCTTGCTATATATCCGTCTAATACATCTGTTAATCCAGATAGTGTTAGAAATGCAAAGGTTAATATATAATTATCATTAATAAGCGATGTTAATATAAATGGAATAATTATAAAACGTGCGATTGTTAAAGCGTTTGGTACATGTTTAAGCATATAAATTCCTCCAATTTTAATTGTCTTATTTATAAATTTATTTTACATTAAAATGTAATTCTGTGTCAAATGTTATTACAACTTTTTGTCCGTTTTTCAATTCAGATTTTAATATCATATCTGAAAGTTCATCTTCTATATATCTTTGAATTGCTCTACGTAAAGGACGTGCTCCATATTTGAAGTCTGTACCTTGTTCCAAAATAAATTCTTTCGCTTCAGAAGACACTTCGATAGTTATGTCTTTATCTTGTAATACTTTTGCAGTTTCGTCTAACATTAAGTCGACTATTTGTAATAATTGTTCCTTGTTTAATTGATCGAATACTACAATTTCATCAACTCTGTTTAAGAATTCTGGTCTGAAAACTTCTTTTAATGTATCTAATATTTTATTTTTCTTTGCTTGTTCTCCAGCTCCAAATCCGATTGAGTTTGTATTTAGTGTTGAACCAGCATTTGATGTCATGATTATTATTGTGTTTTCGAAGTTTACAGTGTTTCCTTGTGAATCTGTTAATCTTCCATCATCTAGAACTTGTAATAAAATGTTAAACACATCTGGATGTGCCTTTTCAATTTCATCTAGTAAAACTATAGAATATGGATTACGTTTTACTTTTTCTGTTAATTGTCCTGCATCATCGTATCCTACATATCCTGGAGGTGAACCAATTAGCTTTGAAGTTGAGTGTCCTTCCATGTATTCTGACATATCAATTCTTATAATTGAGTTTTCATTTCCAAACATTTCGTATGCAAGTGATTTTGCAAGTTCAGTTTTACCAACACCAGTAGGTCCAACAAAAATAAATGATGGCGGACGTTTTGTACTTTTTAATCCGGCACGGTTTCTACGGATTGCTCTTGAAACTGCCTCAACGGCTTGGTCTTGACCGATGACTCTATTGTGCAAATTTTTCTCTAAATTTAATAATTTTTGAGTTTCAGCTTCAGTTATTTTCTTAACTGGGATTTTTGTCCAGTTTTCGATAACATTTGCAATATCTTGTACTGAAAGACTAACTGTTTTCATTGTTTTATTTAATGCTTCAATTTCTTCTGTAAGCTTACATTCCTTGGTTTTAAGTTCTGCAGCCTTTTGATAGTCTTCAGTTGAATCAGCTGATGCTGCTTCTTCTTTTTCTTCTTGAACTTGTTTTAGTTCATTTTTTAATACTTCTAGTTTATATAATTGTTTGTTATTCAAGTTTATTCTTGAACAAGCTTCATCTAAAATATCAATCGCCTTATCAGGTAAAAATCTGTCGTGGATATATTTTTCAGACATGATAACTGTTTGTCTAATAACATCTTTTGAGATTTTTACTTTGTGATATTCTTCATAATATTTTTTAATTCCATTTAAAATTTCAATTGCATCTTCAACAGATGGTTCTTCAATTTTAACTGGTTGAAATCTTCTTTCTAATGCTGAATCTTTTTCAATGTATTTTCTGTATTCTTTTAATGTAGTTGTTCCAATTAATTGAATTTCTCCATTAGATAGAGAAGGTTTTAAAATATTGGCTGCGTTCATTGAATGTTCAGCATCTCCAGCACCTATAATGTTGTGGATTTCATCAATTACTAAGATGATGTTTCCTAAGTTTTTACATTCATCAATTATAGATTTCATTCTGGCTTCGAATTGCCCTCTGAATTGAGTTCCGGCAATCACAGCAGTCATATCGATTAGATAAACTTCTTTATTTAATAATTTTGCTGGAACATTTCCATTTGCAATTTTTATTGCTAAGCCTTGTGCTATTGCTGTTTTTCCTACACCTGGTTCACCAATTAAACATGGGTTATTTTTAGAACGTCTATTTAAAATTTGTACTATTCTTTGAATTTCTTTATCACGTCCAACTACCATATCTAATTCATTGTTTTTTGCTTTATTTGTTAGGTTTGTTCCAAAAGTATCTAAGGCTTTTTTCTTTTTATTATTTTGCTTTTTGTTTTCTTTTACTTTTTGTGTTTTATCTGATTTAGGGGAAGATTCAGATTCAGTTGAGTTTTCGTTTGAATTGTTTTTTAGTCCAAATATTCCTGAAAAGATTGAACCTAATGATTCTGGAGAAATATCGTCCATAGCATCTTCACCTTCAGCCATTAAGTTACCTAGTTCTTCTTCAGATAAATTGTCAGATATATCTTTAAACATTGTTTCAAATTGACTTGTCATATCTTCTAAATCAGTTTGAGATAAATTGGCTTGTTTAGCTAGTGCTTCAAGAGGATTAATTCCAAGCTCTTTTGCACAGTTGTAACATAGCCCTTCCATTTGTTGTTCTTTATTTTCGTCTAGACGATTAACAAAAACAACAGCTGTGTTTTTCTTACATCTTGAACATAACATCTATTAAAAATCACCTATTCTTTCTTTATTTTTTTACAGATTATAATATATAACAAATTTGTAGTTTAGTCAAGTTTTTAGGGGAGTTTTCGAATGGTAGGACGGTTGAAAAAAGAGTGCCAATGAGTACGTAGATAAATGATACAAAATTTAAAAAAATCCAATTTGTAATTGTTCTAAATAAAGTTGTGTGTTATAATCAAAAAAAATGAAATTGTAGAGATTGCAAGTAGATTTATTGAAGAAAAAGGGAAGGA
>CAMUZC010000039.1 GCA_947165105.1 uncultured Lachnospiraceae bacterium
AAAAAAATGAAATTGTAGAGATTGCAAGTAGATTTATTGAAGAAAAAGGGAAGGAAAATTAATATGGCAAAGAGTGTTTTAATTACTGAAAAACCTTCAGTTGCAATGGAATTTGCAAAAGTACTTGGTATTAATGGTGCTAGAAAAGATGGTTATTTAGAGTCTGATAAATGGATTGTTACTTGGTGTGTTGGACATTTAATTACGATGTCATATCCAGAGGTATATGATGAAAAGTTAAAGTTTTGGAGATTAGATACATTACCATTTATGCCAAAAGAGTATAAATATGAAATAATTCCTGCTGTTGAAAAGCAATTTAATGTTGTAAAATCTTTGTTAATTAGAGATGATGTTGATACAATTTATGTTGCAACTGACTCTGGACGTGAGGGAGAATATATTTACAGGTTAGTTGAACAAATGGCTGGAGTTACTGGAAAATCAAGAAAAAGGGTATGGATAGATTCACAAACAGAAGAAGAAATAAAAAGGGGAATTGCTGAAGCTAAGGATTTGGATGAATATGATAGTTTATCAGATTCTGCATATTTGAGAGCAAAAGAAGATTATCTAATTGGAATAAATTTTTCTAGATTACTAACAATAATTTTTGGTAGAAGAGCTGCAACAAAGCTAAATGAAGAAAGAATTTCTATTTCTGTTGGACGTGTTATGACATGTGTTTTGGGAATGATTGTTTCAAGAGAAAGAGAGATTAGAAATTTTGTTAAAACTACATATTATAAAATTGTTGGGGAGTTTGGAGATGAGGAAAGTTCTATAAAAGCAGAATGGAAAGTTACTGATAATTCAAAAATGTTTAATTCTTCTAAATTATATAATGAAACAGGTTTTAAGAAAGTGGAAGATGCAAGAGATTTTATTGCTTCATTGAAAGGTAAAAAAGCTATAGTTTCAGAAGTTAAGAAAACCAAACAAAAGGAGAATGCTCCGCTATTGTTTAATTTAGCTGAGGTACAAAATGAATGTACAAAGAGGTTTAAAATAAAGCCTGATGAGACGTTGGATGTTATTCAGACATTATACGAAAAGAAATTAGTTACTTATCCGAGAACGGATGCAAGAGTATTATCAACAGCTGTTGCAAAAGTAATTTCAAAGAATTTAAATGGAATTGCTAAGGGTTATCAAGATGAGGAAATTCAAGGATATATAAAGAAAATGGTTGATGAAAAATATTCAACAAATATTGTTAAATCAAAATATGTAAATGATAGTAAAATTACAGATCACTATGCGATTATACCAACAGGTCAAGGATATGAAAATTTTGGCAGCCTAAATCAATTACAAAAAGATATTTATAAATTGATTGTAAAAAGGTTTTTATGTATTTTTTATCCAGCAGCTGAGTTTAATAAATTAGCTATTACAATAAATATTGAGAATGAAGAATTTTCTGCAACAAGTAAAGTTTGTACAAAAATGGGATATTTGGAAATTGCTAAAGCTAAACAAAATGGTGGAAAAGATGTGGATAAGTCATCTCAAAAATCTGAAAATAATGATGACAAGGTTGCAGATGACAATAATTCAAACAAAAAAGATAATGAAATTAGTGAAGAATTACTAAAAAAATTAAAAAAAGGACAAGAAATTGGAATTGTAAATTTTGAAACAAAAGATGCAGAAACGAGTCCGCCAACTAGGTACAATTCTGGGTCAATTATTCTTGCAATGGAAAATGCGGGAAAACTAATTGAAGATGAGGAACTAAGAGAACAGATTAAGGGAGCAGGAATTGGAACAAGTGCTACAAGAGCTGAGATTATGAAAAAGCTCGAGAGGATTCAGTATATTCAAATCAATTCAAAAACTCAAATTATAACTCCTACTGAAAAAGGAGAAGTTATTTTCGATGTAGTTGCAAGTTCTATGCCAGACATGCTTAATCCGAAGCTTACTGCAAGTTGGGAAAAGGGATTAGATATGGTGGCTAAGAAAGAAATTAATTCTCAAGAGTTTATGGATAAGTTGGAAAGTTATATTAAATTAAAGTTTAATAAATTGGTGATTTAGGAATTAGTATAATAAAAAAATGGGGATGGACTTAATTTGTAGCAGATTAAGTCCATCCTTTTTGGTTTCGATTATAATTTTAAACCTAAACCGGAAAATTCACGATTTTGATTAATATATCTTGTCAAATCTTTTGTTGGAATACCAGTATTTATAGATAATTCATCTACTGTATCTGGTATGATATTATTTTGTATATAATTTTCTAATTTTTGTATTTTAATATTATCTTTTTCTGCGCAGTTTGGACAAATTTTACCGGAATTAGCGAAAAAACTTCCGCATTGAGGGCATTTATTAAATTCCATAGTTGGTACCTCCTGTGAATTATTTTACTAAAAATATTTTATCATATAAATCTAAATTGTCAATTTTATTTTGCTTTTTTTATGTACAGATTTAAGTTATATGATATAATTAAAAATAATAAAATTTGAAAGGTATGAATAATATTGAATGATAATAAACATAAGAAAAGTACTGAAAATATTAGGTTTGGTAAAAGAGTTTATGAAACTGAAAGTAATAATGATGAAGATATAATTATTGGCATAAACTCTAAGAAAAAAAGAGCGAATCAAAGCAAAGTGGAATATCAACCTAATATATCTAGAGTACAGAAAAAGACAAATATTAAGAGTAATAAAAGTGGTAAGAAATCTAAAAAAGTTAAAGAATTGGATGATGACAAACGTGCTAAAAAGAAGAAAAGAAGAAAAATAATTTTAATTGCTTTATTAATTGCATTTATTATTTGGCTTATTTCTTTTTTAATATCGCTTTATAAATGGAACAAAATTATGAAAGACATTATTACTTGTCAGAATTCTATTATGTATGATTCTACGGGAAATATAATTGCTGTACTAGGAGAAGGTCGAATTCAAGAAAATATCAGTTTAGATAAAGTTCCTAAGAATTTAGTTAATGCATATGTTTCTATCGAGGATAAGAATTTTTATAAGCATCATGGTATTAATTTAAAGAGAACGGCTGGTGCAATTGGAAGCTATGTAATACACAGAGGAAATGGCTCTTTTGGAGGAAGTACTATAACTCAGCAGCTTATAAAAAATGTTACAGGTGAAAATGAAACTAAAATTTCAAGAAAGGTTGTAGAGTGGGATAGAGCAATCAAAACTGAAATGGTTTTATCAAAAGATGAAATTATGCAAACATATTTAAACATTATTTATGTCGGACCAAATGTGTATGGGGTTCAAATGGGGTCTAGGTATTATTTTGACAAGGATGTAACAGAACTTGATTTAGCAGAATGTGCGTTTTTAGCTGGTTTAAATCATTCACCAAATTCATATAATCCATTTGGTGAAAATGATAATTCTGAGAAAATAAAATCTAGGTCAAAAACTGTTCTTGGTGTAATGCTCCAGGAAAAATATATTTCGGAAGATGAATATAATAACGCGGTTAAAGAGATTGATGAAGGTTTGAAATTCAAAAAGGGAGATGTTGAGCCTAAAGGAAATAATGTATACTCATATATGGTTGATGCAACAATATCTCAAATTGTTAGTGACTTGCAAAAAAGCAAAAAAATGTCAGCAAGCTTTGCAACAAATTATTTATATTATTCGGGATTAAATATTTATTGTACTCAAAATACTGACATACAAAAAGATTTAGAAGAAGAATTTGCAAAGCAAAAATACATGGTTAAATCACAACAATACCCTGATAGTACATCACAGGCGGCTATGATTGTTATTGACCATAACACTGGACAAGTAAAGGGATGTGTGGGTGGTTTAGGAGAAAAGAAATCATCAAGAGGATTTAATAGAGCTACACAAGCATTAAGGCAAACGGGTTCTGCTATTAAACCAATTGCGGTTCTTGGACCGGCATTAGAAGAAAAAATTATAACTCCGCTTACTGTTTATGATGATACTAGAACAACTTTCTCTAACAATTATAGTCCTATTGATTGTGAAAAAGAACTGGGAAATATTACTGTAAGGAGAGCAGTTGAGTCATCACAAAATATTCCTTTTGTAAAAATTATGGAAAAATTAACACCAAAAAAATCTATTGAATATATGAAAAAAGAGGGAATTACAACTTTGACAGATGCTGATTGTGATTTACCATTAGCATTGGGAGGTCTAGAAAAGGGAACAACTCCTTTGGAAATGGCTGCTGCATACGCGTGCATTGCAAATGGCGGAAAGTACATTGAACCGGTCTTTTATACAAAAGTTGATAATTCATATGGTAAAACTGTTTTGAAATGCAAACAAAAGCCAAAAAAAGTATTTTCAGAAGATACAACGTATGTACTTAAGAAATTATTAACACAGCCAGTAAATGGAGAGAATGGAACGGCAAGGTCATGTAAAATAGATGGATTTGAAGTTGCTGCTAAAACTGGAACAACAAATGATAATTATGATAAATGGCTTTGCGGTTTTACAAAATATTATACAGCGGTTACATGGTTTGGATTTGATATTAATGAATCTATTAATGAGGGAGCTGATTCGATGGCAAATCAAATTTGGGCTTCAGCTATGAGAAATATTCACGAGGATTTGATAAAAGCTGATTTTGACAGACCAAATAATGTACAAGAAGTAACGGTATGTAAGGAAACAGGCAAAAAAGCAACGGGAGGATGTAAAGATACGTATATTGAGTATTTTAGAAAAGGAACGGTTCCTAAGGATATATGTGATAAGCATTAGTACTTGACTAAATTAACATAATGTGATAGAATGTCCTAAATATATTTAGGCAATATATCAAATGAGTGTACTCATTATACTAAGGAAAAGGGGCGATTTCAAAATGAGTAAACTACCAATTGAAAAGCTATTAAAGGATCATGTTTTAACTATCGGAAGTGAAGAATATCAGCTTCGGAAAGTTACAGAAGAAGAACTTCTTAATATCAGAATGGAGAACAAGCCAGGAGTAGTTCTATGCTATCAAAACGAGATTTGGTATTCCAAGTTATCATCTCCTAAGATTAAGCTAAATGGACAAAAATGGCTAGAACACAGTTGCAGTAGAGGACAAGACTGTTGCAATCATCTTTCAGCTCTACCAGATTCAGAGGGAGGATGTAAGTGTATTAGAGATACTAGTGCACAGTATTACATGAACCGTAGGCGGAGTACAATAGAATCATATAGGGAATCATTTAGAATTGAGAAATATGATTTTTTAGAATGTGCTCTGGAATCATTCGGTACAGTAGAAAATGGATTCAAAGCTATAAAATGTAAGAATGCAAGATATGACCATTTTAAACCTGTTCAGTTCGATACTGCAATTCTAAGGCAAAAATTAGTTGACTTAGCACAGCATTTAAATCCAGACATTAATTCAATGAGTGATATTATTAAAAAGTTCTGAAGAATAAACCAGGTTTCAAATAAGAAACCTGGTTTATTCTTTGTAATTCATAATTGACAACAATAAATAAATGTGGTATAATCAATCAAAATTATATATATTATCAAGAGTGGACGAGAGATTCGGCTTTATGACTCCACAGCAACCTGCATAAGCAAGGTGCTAATACCGACGAAGCAATATAAGCTTTGGGTGATGATTTAACGAAGAAATATAAACCTTTGCAATATTGCAAAGGTTTTTTGTTATTTTATATAACTAAAGTACTTAATTAAATAAAGTATGAAATTTAAAATAAAAAGAATAATATATATAATTAAAAAATAATTGGAAATCAGTTTAAAAGAAGAATTGATTTCAAAAAGGAGGAATTATATGAAAAAATTATTTACATCAGAAAGTGTAACAGAAGGGCATCCAGATAAACTATGTGATTACATATCAGATAATGTTTTAGATGCATATTTAAAGCAAGATTCAAAGGCGAGGGTTGCGTGTGAAACAGTTGCTGGAAAGGGGCTTGTATTAGTTACTGGCGAAATATCATCAAATGCAGATGTTGATATTGAAAAAGTTGTAAGAGATACGATAAAAGAGATTGGTTATACAGATGAAAATACGGATATTAGTTATGAAAAGTGCCAAGTAATTATTAATGTTTCAAAACAGTCTGCTGACATTGCATTGGGTGTAGATACTGATGGCGCAGGAGATCAAGGAATGGTCTTTGGTTTTGCTACAGACGAAACAGAAAACTATTTGCCAATGCCAATTTATCTATCACATAGGTTAGCTAAAAGACTATCTGAAGTTAGAAAATCAGGAGAGATTCCATATTTACGTCCAGATGGAAAAGTACAAGTTACTGTTGAATATGAAGATGATAATCCTGTAAGAGTGGATACGGTTGTTGTATCAACACAGCACAAAGAAAATGTTGATTTGGAGGTTTTAAAATCTGATATAAAAGAAAAAGTAATTAATAAAATAATTGATAAAAATTTATTAGATGATAAAACAAAATATTTCATTAACCCAACAGGGAGATTTGTAATAGGGGGACCTTTAGGAGACACAGGACTTACTGGAAGAAAGATAATTGTAGATACTTATGGAGGTTTTAGCCGTCATGGTGGAGGAGCTTTTTCTGGAAAGGATGCAACTAAGGTAGACAGATCAGGTTCATATATGGCGAGATTTATTGCGAAGAATATTGTGGCTAATGGACTTGCAAAAAAATGTGAAATTCAGATTTCTTATGCCATTGGTGTAGCTAAACCAGTTTCAATTTTCGTTGATACTTTTGGGACAGGTACTGTTTCAGATGATAGAATAGTTTCTATAATTAATCAAAAATTTGATTTGACACCAAGAGGGATAATTAATACTTTAGACTTAGAAAAACCTATTTATGCTAAGACTACTAATTATGGCCATTTTGGAAAAGAGGAACTTTCATGGGAAAGAATAATTAGTTTAAAATAATTAGTAATGGGAATAAGTATTTTAAGTTAAACAAAAAAACATTGACGAATTCTGTCAAATATTGTATAATACTCGAAATGCCTAAATGGCAAATAATTAAAAGGAGTGTATCTCTTATGGCTGTTGATATTAAAACGGACTTAATTAACGTTGAAGGAGGTATAAGTGAGAATTACGATAAAGTTATCGAATGCTCGAATGGATTGTTGAACGTATGCAATCATATGAGATGGGGCTATGTTACAAAGGATGGAAAAAAGATTACACCATTCAAATATGACGGACATGCTGATTTCAATGACGGGTTTGCAAGAGTAAAATATGACCGCGGTTATATGATGCTTGACGAAAATGGTGTTGAACACGAGATTTAAAAAGAAAAAGAGGCACTCTATTATTTAGAGTGCTTCTTTTCACTTTTTTATTATAATTTATTCAATTAACATATTTAGTTTTTTTCTAAATCTATTGTAAAACAAGCCAATAATATGATAAAATTAGTAGGAAATGGAGGCGTAAAGTTAATGTTAGATAATTCAATAAAATTTAGCGAACTAAGAGAAAAATATAATACATTTATTTATGACAGTTTTTCAGTTAAAAATACTGAAGAAGAAATAATTTTTAAATTTAAATTTATAATAGAGAACTTAACAGTATTTGAGCCAGAAGTTAAAATATTAAAAAACAAATTAAATATAGATAATAGATTAATAGAAAACTGCAAAAATGCAGCTTTTCACATAGGACTTATTGAATTAATAAGTTATTGGAAAGCTACATGTTCACCAAACGTAATTATAAAAGCAGGGTATATTAATGAAGAACAAATTAATTGGTTTAAAAAATTGTATTTTTATGGATTAGGTGAATTGTTTTATACAAATGGAATCAAAACCAATATAGATGATTTTATGAGCGTAAAATGTGAAAGTAATGATATATATGAAGATACAATAAACAACGACAATAAAGGATATTTAATTCCAATAGGTGGTGGAAAAGATTCTTGCGTTACATTGGAATGTTTAAAAAATGAAAAAGATAATTATTGTTTAATAGTAAATCCAAAACCTGTAACGCTTGATTGTGCAAAAACTGCAGGTTATGATGACGAAAAAATTGTTAAAGTTATAAGAAGAATAGACACTAATTTATTAGATTTAAATAAACAAGGATTTATAAATGGCCATACACCATTTTCATCAATGCTTGCATTTTTGTCATATTTTATTGCAGATATAATTGGAAAAAAATATATTGCTTTATCAAATGAATCAAGTGCAAATGAATCAAATGTTGATGGCGAAAAGATTAATCATCAATATTCAAAAAGTGTTGAATTTGAAAATGATTTTAGGTATTATGCATCCAAATATTTAAAAAGAAACACTGAATATTTCAGCTTTTTAAGACCTTTAAATGAATTACAAATAGCGATGGCTTTTTCTAAATTCGAAAAATATCACCAAATTTTTAAAAGCTGCAATGTTGGAAGCAAAGGTGAGACATGGAAATGGTGCTGTAATTGTCCTAAATGTTTATTTGTTTATACAATTTTAAGTCCATTTTTATATAAAGAAAAATTGGTAAGTATTTTTGGAGAAGATTTATTTGAAAGAGAAGATTTATTAACAACTTTTGTGGAATTAACTGGAAATGGAGAAACTAAACCATTTGAATGTGTTGGGACTTTTGAGGAAGTTTGTTTTGCAATAAGTAAAACAATTTCAAAGTTAGAAGGTAAAGAATTACCATATTTACTTAAATATTATGAAAATAATTTTAAATTAAGTGATTTAGAAAATGACTTAACTAAGAACTATTATCCAGAAAATAATTTAACGGAAGAACAAACTAAAATATTGAAAGAAGAGATTTTTAATGATTAATGATTTGATTAAATATTTAGAAGGTAAAAAAGTATTAATTTTAGGTTTTGGAATGGAAGGTTATTCTACATATAGATTAATTAGAAGACATCTTCCAGAACAAAAAGTGTATATATCTGATGCTAATTCAAAGGTATATGAAAAATATGAAGATGTTCAAAAAGATGTGAATGTAGAAATAATTACAGCAGATAAGTACTTAAAAGAATTAGAAAAATATGATGTTATTATGAAAACACCAGGACTTTCTTTTAAAGATATAGATACATCAAAATTTATAGATAAAATTAAATCACAAATAGAGTTATTTTTAGAATTTGTTGATGTTTTCACAATTGGTGTTACAGGAACAAAGGGAAAGAGTACAACAAGTTCATTGATATATGATATTATTAGCAAACAACGTGAAGATGTTCATTTGCTTGGAAATATTGGAGTTCCTTTATTTGATGAAATTGATAAATTAACCGAAAAATCTATTGTTGTTTTGGAACTATCATCACATCAATTGGAATATGTTCAAGTGTCACCTAATGTTGCAATTTTATTAAATTTGTTTGAAGAACATTTAGATCACTACAAATCTTATGAACATTATATTAATGCAAAGTTAAATATATGTAAATTTCAAAATGCAGATGATTATTTCCTTTATAGTATTGATAATGAATGTTTAAGAGAACATGTGGAAAAATTAAGAGATTTTAAACAAAATGTTTTTGAAATAAGTCTTGAAGGAAATAATAAGATAAATACTACTGATAAATTAGTAATTAGAAAAGATAATACTGCTGTAACAGAAGAAGGAGAGGTTTTATATACTGATTCGGAAACTAGAAAAATACTAGGAGACCATAATTTTAATAATATTATGTTTGCTACAACAGTTGCTAAAATAATGAATTTAGATTTGAAAAAAGCAAATGAGGATATTTATAATTTTGCACCATTAGAACATAGAATGGAATTTGTTGCGGAAATTGATGGTGTTAAATATTATAATGATTCAATTGCGACTATTCCTGCATCTACAATTAATGGAGTTGAAACTTTAAAAAATGTTAATACTTTAATAATTGGTGGAAAGGATAGAGGTATTGATTATAGCGAGTTTGCTGAATTTTTAGGGAATACGAATATCGAGCATTTAATTTGTCTTCCAGATACTGGTTGGAAGATTGCAGATATGGTTGTTAATGAAAATATGGAAAAGTTTATTGTTAATAATATGGAAGAAGCGGTTAAGTTTGCTAAGCAAGTGACAAAAAAAGGAACTAGTTGTTTGTTGTCTCCTGCGGCTTCAAGTTATGGGTTTTTTAAGAATTTTAAGGAAAGAGGAAATTTGTTTAAGAAATTTGTTTTGGAGAGATAATGGGTAGCCGCAAAAACTATAGATTTCAAAATGATTGGTGGGATATATATTATTTTAAAAATGTTTCCCAACAGCGCACAGAGAGTAATAATTCCTGGGCGAGTTGATTCGATTGCTGTATGGCTGTGGGAAAATTTGAGTATAAAATGATTTTTTATGTGGTCTGGGGAATTATAACTCTCTGTAGCTAGTCGGTCCCCACTTAAGCCACATTTTTAAAGTAATATATATCCCACCAATCATTTCGAAATCTATAGTTTTTGCTACTCTGAAGACGATAGGTTATTTTTTTTAGAAAGAGGGATTAGTAGTGGTAGTTTGGATTATACTAATAGTTTTAGGATTTATTTTGCTAATTAAGGGGGCAGATTTTTTAGTTGAAGGTGCAAGTAATATTGCTAAGAAGTTTCATATTCCGGAGATAATAATTGGGTTGACAATTGTGTCTATTGGAACATCAATGCCAGAGTTATTTGTGAGTATTACTTCGGCTATTGAAGGATATCCTGATATGGCAGTAGGAAATATAGTTGGAAGTAATATTGCAAATTTATTGCTTATTTTAGGAATGTCATCAATTATTAGATCTATTAAATTTAAAAGAGAAACTAGATTAATTGAAATTCCAATGTGTTTGGGAATTTCGTTATTATTTGTGTTACTTTGTAATTTAGGACATGATATAACAAGATTTGATGCTGGAATTTTAATTGTATTATTTGTTTTGTTTATTGTATATACAATTATAATGGCTAAAAAAGGTGAAGAATTTGATAAAGAAGAGGATGAAGAAAAAGTAGTAGATAAAGCTAAGACAAGTAAATCTACAATTAAAGATGTTGTTTTCTTAATTTTAGGAGCAGTATTATTGAAAATTGGTGGAGATTTAACTGTAAATAATGCAGTTGAAGTTGCTAAACATTTTGGATTAAGTGAGAAATTGATAAGTGTAACAATTTTAGCTGTTGGGACAAGCTTGCCTGAGTTGGTTACTAGTGTTTCTGCTGCATTTAAAGGTAAGAGCGATATTGCTATTGGAAACATCTTAGGGTCTAACATATTCAACATGCTGTTGATAATTGGTGTTTCTGCAATGATTAAACCTATTGTGTATAATACAAGTTATAATTTAGATATGATATTTTTGATTGGTGGTACTTTAGTATTATCACTGTTCCCAATTATTCCACCTAAGAATAAAATGAGCAGGGGAAATGGTTTGGTTTATGTTTTAATTTATGTAGGGTATTTGATTAGTTTGTTTGTTAAGTGATATAAATAAAGGAAAAGAAAGTGGACATTTGTCCACTTTCTTTAGATGTCATTATCGAAGAAGTACATTGAACCTTCTCCTTTTTGTACATTAAATTTTTTCGCGAGGCCAAGTGATTTTGAGTTAGTGCTGTCGATGTCAAAATAGACTCTGTATTTTTTGTATTTCTTGAGTATTTGCTCAACAGCTGCAGTTGCATATCCCTTGTGTCTAAATCTCTCATTAATAAAATAAGAAATTTCGACTTCTTTTCTACCGTCTCTTTTTCCTTTTTTTACGGCGACTATAACGCCGATAAAGGAGTGGGTTAGAGATTTTATGACATAGGCCTTTGTATCACTATCGGATAAGAGATTTGAAATTACACTCCGTGCTCTTTCAATACTATCACAATAGAATCCAGGTACGTACCTATGAACATTTTCGTCCCATGCACAGTAGAAAAAATCCTTTGCGTCTTCAGTTGTTAATTTTCTTAAGTTGCTCATATTGACACTTCCTTATAATATTATTATATATTAATTATACCATATTTTTTGAATTATGTAAAATTAAAGGCGATTATAGGACGTGTATCATAAAAAAATGATAGAGCATAATATAAATCTTTTTGCTCTATCATTTTTTTTATTGTTATAAAATTTTCGCTTTTTGTTAAATAATTGATATAAATAATCAAATTAAAAATCACAATTTCCAGGTGTTCTAGGGAATGGAATTACATCACGAATATTTTGCATACCTGTAATATACATTAATAATCTTTCGAATCCTAATCCAAATCCTGAATGAACTGTTGAACCAAATTTACGAAGTTGTAGATACCAATCTAATTCTTCAGTATCCATTCCTAATTCTTTCATACGATTTACTAATTTATCGTAATCTTCTTCTCTTTGAGAACCACCCATGATTTCACCAGCACCAGGTACTTCTAAGTCAACTGCTGCAACTGTTTTTTCATCAGGGTTAAGTTTCATATAAAATGCTTTAATATCTTTTGGCCAGTTTTTAACAAAAACAGGACCATTGAAATATTCTGTAATATATTTTTCATGCTCTTTTGCTAAATCTTCACCATATTCTGGCTTAAATTCCCATTCTCTATCAGCTTTTTTTAGAATATCTATTGCATCTTTATGGTCTAATCTTGTAAAAGAAGAGTTTAGTACTTTTTGTAATTTTTCAATTAATCCATTTTCAATGAATTTGTCACAGAATTCTAATTCTTCTGGACATTTTTCTAGAACAACTTTAACAACATATTTTAAGAAATCTTCTTCAATGTTCATTAATTGTTCTAAATCACAGAAACAAATTTCTGGCTCTACCATCCAAAATTCATTAGCATGTGTTTTTGTGTTTGAATTTTCTGATCTTAATGTTGGTCCGAATGTATATATTTTTCCGAATGCATGTGCAAATGTTTCACCATGTAATTGACCTGAACCAGTAATAAATGCTTTTTTTCCAAATATATCTTGTGAGAAATCAGTTTGTCCATCTTTTTGTGGTAATGGTTTATCTAAATCTAAAGTTGTTAATTTAAACATTTCAGCTGAACCTTCGCAGTCTGCACATGTGATTATAGGACTGTTTAAATAAACATATCCATTGTTTTGAAAATATTCATGTATTGCAAAAGCTGCAACACTTCTAATTCTGAATATTGCATTAAATGTATTTGTTCTTGGACGTAGGTGTGCAACAGTTCTTAAATATTCAAATGTGTGTCTCTTCTTTTGAAGAGGATAATCTTGTGAACTTAGGTTATCTATTGTTACATTTGTTGCTTGTATTTCAAAAGGTTGTTTAGCTTCTGGTGTTAAAACTAAGTTACCTGTGACAGCAATTGAAGAACCTATTGTTAATTTACAGATTTCTTCAAAATTAGATAAATTATCATTAAAAACAATTTGAACATTATTGAAAAATGAACCATCATTTAATTCAATAAATCCAAAAGTTTTTGAGTCACGTACAGTTCTAACCCAACCTTCTAATTTAATTTCTTGTTTTTCATAAGATTTTGTATCTCTAAATAAATCTTTGATAATAGTAGTTTTCATAAGTTTGTGTTCCTTTCTGAAAAATTCTTTAATTATTTCTAAATTATACATCGTAATACTGAAAATTGCAAGTATTTTTTGTTAATTGGAGAGGTTCAAAAATTAATAGCTTTACAATAAAAATTATTATTGATATAATCTCTCAAAAGGGCAGTATATCTTAAATGTAATAAAAAACTAAGGAGTATATATGAAGAAATATAAGGGGAGTATATCAAAAATTAAATCAAGTTTGTTTTTTAGATTTTTATTATGTATAATTTTGCTATTATTTGGAGCAACGTTTGTTAAGCTTAGTAATGGCTGTATAGTATTTGCTAGAATTCCCGATGCATATGAAATTAATTCTCAGAAAATAAAGAGAGCATCGGACCAAAGTGAAACTAGTTTTGTTGTTGATGAGGATGTAATAGTTGTTAATTTAAATGAAAAAAAGTATATTGTTGCGAATAAAAATACATCTAATAAATATCCTAAAAATTGGATAGGTAATTTTAATAAGAAGATATTGGTTTTACAAAAGATTTTTCCATCAGGTAAATACTGGAATCACATGGGACAGGATGCTACTAATCCAAAGGAATCTAATAATATTTATAGTGTTACAGATATCCCATGTAATCATTATGAAAATGGGGAAATTTATTGTAATGCTCACTATGGTAAATCTGATGAATTATATCCATATGAGGCAACATGTAGTCAATGTAGAGGTTTTGCAAGTATGCTAAGTGATTTTATTTTCGGAAAAGACGCACCTGTAAGATATTTTGAAGATTATGATGAATTACGAATAGGTGATCAAGCGAGAATTGATGGCGATTATCATAGTGTTTTTATAATTGATAAAACAGATGAATATGTAATTGTTGCTGAATGTAATAGCGATTTGGAAACATGTCAAATAAACTGGGGAAGAAAAATTTTAAGAGAAAATATGAATGGATGGTATATTAGTCGATGGAGTGATTAATAG
>CAMUZC010000040.1 GCA_947165105.1 uncultured Lachnospiraceae bacterium
AGGATAGAATTATAGAAATTAAATAAACTTTGTCAAAGCACTTGATTTATATAAACAATTATGTTAAATTAAAACCAAGTTAAAAGAGCTGTAACACAAATTTCTATTTATAAAGATTTGTAAACCCTAGCTGAAACGGAGCCAGAAAAAGATAATCGAAAGATTATCTTTTTTTATGTTTAATCAATTAAATTCAAAAAATATTTCAAAATTATAATAAAACAGTAGCAATTTCCTTAAATTGACATGTTTACATAAATATGATATAATTAGTATGTCAGTTTATCCTCATGAAGGATAAAGCCTATCAAAGTTTAATTTTACGATTAAACCCAGGTAGACAGAGAATATTTTTATTAGGAAAGAGGTTGTTTATATGCTGAATAGCAGTATAACCAAACCAAATTTTCCATTAGACTATATGGAAAATCGAAGTATGCCATATGGAACTGGTTCATTCTTTGAAGAGAATCATGTGAAGCTGAACATTGAGGAAAAAATTAAGAAATTCAATAAGAAGACTAAGAATGTCGTTCTTGAAGAAATTCGGTCAAATATTTTCGATGTTCAAGTAAGCAGGTCTAACGACAAGGAAGATGATATTCAATATGTAGAAGAACAGTCCGATTTTGACAAAGTATTAAATAACCGTATAGAAAAAATATACATGGACAGAAGAACTATATTGGGTATGCAGGATGCTTTGGAACATCATAGTGCAAGAGCTTTTATGTATGATGATTATGAGGTAACATCTGGGTTAGAAGAAATTGTAGAGTGTTGCGAGCAAATAGTAAAATCATACAATGATTTAGAAGATTTTCTTCATGAATTACACATCAAACACAGCAAGAGCTTTTAATGAATTGAGCAGGTATATCTTAATGGTGTATCTGCTCTTTTTATATGCAAGGTTATGCAATATTATCAGTGTAAATATAAGTATATTGAAATTATATACTTCTTACTATATAATTATAAATAATAAACATAAGGAGAGTGAATTTATGGGATTATTTAATTTTGGAAAGAAAAATAATAATATAAAACCAAATAATGATGTAGAACAATGGGATAATTTTTGTAAATTAGACGGGTCTTTTAAAAATGATGAAAAACTAAAACCAGTATATTACTTGAAATTGTACGGAAAAAACATGATTTACACAAATTCTGAAATAAAGAATAAAGCTAAATCAGATATTATTCGAGCTATAACAGATAGCCTAAAAAGTGAAAATAATTCAACAGTAAGATGTCTTATAGATTATTTAATTAATAAATATGAGATATTAGATAATGAAAGATTAATAGATATTATAAATAACCTAGACAAAGATAGTTTAGAAACAATTGCTAATTCATATTCATTTTTATCATATGTTCAGATG
Organism: uncultured Lachnospiraceae bacterium; assembly: GCA_947165105.1. The sequence continues at coordinate 1,392 of CAMUZC010000040.1, forward strand.
AGAGAACAAATAAAGAATATTACTAATAATGATATAAAAGAATTAGCCAGACCTTTATTGAATGTTTTAAATAATAAAGAAATAGATTGTAATGTTTTTATCTCAAAAAATGCAAAACAATTAAGAGATTATATTTACAATGTTTATGATATTATGATGAATGAAAAATATGAGTCTTATAAATTTAATAGCAATAAAACTAATATTTATTTCTATGGAAATAAACTTGTAGTTGTATTTGATGAAGATGAAGAGAATCTGAATTTTGGATTTAAAGAAAGTAACGCAGTTCACATAGAGAAAATAAAAAGGCTTTTAAAAATTAATAATGAGTTGTTTACTAAAAACTACAAAGAGATTATTTGGACTGATGAAATTCCTAAGCATATAGAAAAGGAATTTTATAATGATGAAGTCTCTGAATTTAGTGAAAAGAGATTTCAGGCTGAAAAACCATATTATATATTTAAACATGAAAAATATGGTGATATAGAGTTTTATTATAAAGAATATGAAATTGAAATAAAGTGCAAAGCATTGGACCCTAAAATGTTTGAGATTATTGGAATAGAAGATACATTTGAAAATGAAGATATAATACAGTTGTACATTAAAGCTATTGAAAAAATAATTGAAGTAAAAGGAAAAATTTTAGCCACATTATATAATTATACATTACAAACCTGTAAGTTATGGGAAGAGAAAGATGAAAATGGAAATGATATATCAAGAGATTATATTGTAAATCATTTTTCAAGGATTAGAATTAGCATTTGGCCTCAAGCCGAAAATAAAAAAGAAGGATATTCAGAAGATAATACTTCAATTTCGTTTGCTGGAGATTTATATAACGAAGATGGTGCAGAATTACTTGGAGGACACGAGATAATTGTTAATACAGTTAATGGAGAGAATATAAGCTGTAAATTAAATGGATAAATTGTATAAGAAAAATGCGGTGTAAACGAAAATTAAAGTGATAATTAAGGAGGTATGAATATGACAATAGATAGAATTGATGCACATTGGGATGATGCTACTGATGCTGTTTCAGATGCTGAACACTGGGAAAGAGCTGGTGCACATATTGGATATTATATTGAATGGGCATTCAGAAAGGGATTGGCAAATCCTGAAACACATGGTAATATTGAAGATATTCAAAATATTTTTAATTCAAATGTTAATGGACTACAATATTTGATAGAATATTGTGATGCAAAGTTTTGGGATGATGACTTGAATGAAGAAGGAAAAAGATTTACTACTTATGCTTATGATGAGTATTTTGAGAATTTTGAAAAAATAGTAGGACATAAATTATATACTAAGAATTATAATCAACAAGACTTAGAAGCGGTTTCTAAATATTTGGACAAAGTCTATGAGGATTATTTAACTAATCAACCAAGTAATCAGATAAAGGAAGAAAATCGCACTCCTGTAGAAAATGAGATAATAGAAAGATGTAATTTTTTAATAAAAGGATTAACAATAGTAGATATATTTGTTATTATAATGTTTTGTGCTTCGTTTGGTATAGAAACAGCAGCAATAATTGCTTTTGGTATTTTAGGTGTTGCATTAACACTAAGCATAGTGCTACTAAAAAAAGCAAAGAAAGACCCATTAAAATATAAAAAATATTTCTATAGTAGTAAAAATGATGATAAAGCATCAAGTAAAAATGCTCAGTTTAATAATAAAATAGAATACAAAAATGCACGAATAATTACTAACAATGAAAAACAAAAAATAATTAATTCAACAAACACTGATGTTAAAGTCAATTTAGACAATAAAAATGGTGAAGTTGATGAATATGAAACATCAGATGAAGAATACAACAAATTTCATAGGGAATGCATAGAAAAATTAGAAAAAGTAGCTAATTCAGTGAAAAAACATACTGCAAGAGACAGCTATAGTATAGAACTTCTAAAGGAAAAAACATCATTATTTGATAGCAAATTAGGAGGAATACCTTATTGGGATTTATCAAGAAAGTATCCAGTTGATAAAAATGGAAATAAGCTAATTTTATTGGCTCAAATTAATTTGGAAAATGAAAATTTTGAAAGTGATAAATTACCTAATACAGGAATGTTGCAATTTTTTGTCGAAAATGAGTTTAATTGTTCTTTTAAAGAAAACAATAAAGTAATATATCACGAAAAAATTGATAAGAGTATCACAGAAGATGATATAAGAAAATTAAATATTCCAACATCATTAGATTCAGAGATAGATATTACTATAAAAGATGAATATAAGTTATCATTTAAAAAAGTAAAAGACACAATAAGTATTCATGATTATAGATTTTATGATGTTTTGGAAAAAGTTTATAACAAGTTGTATGAAACAAATGATTTTCATGCATTTAAGAATGAATTGGAATTTGAAGATGTTATGTATGATAAGTTTTCAGATGGTGAAGGACATAAATTGTTAGGATTTCCTCATTTTTGTCAAGAAGATCCACGAAGTGCAATCAAATATAATTCTTCTAGAAGTGATGTAAAACTTTCTACTTCCATAAATGAAAATGGAAATAAAACAATGTCATGGTTTCCTTCAGCAAGTGATGTAAATAAAATAAAAGAAGAAAATGAAAAGCAAAAAGAATTTCCTAGCTATAATACATTATTATTGCAGATTGATAGTTGCGATGAATTTACTTGGGGAGATGGAGGACAAATAAATATTTTCATTAATTCTAAAGATTTGAAAAATTTAGATTTCGATAAAGTGTTATGGAATTTTGATTGTTATTAAAGGTATGTGATAGAAATTTAGAATTAGGTTATTATTATAAATCAAAGAAATTATTAAATGCTGTTAAAAAAGTTTGATTATAGAGATAATATGAATTAGGGTAGATAATATTGAAATTATCTACATTTTACTATATAATTTAAATGACAATATGATAAAAAAGATAATAACTATGAAATAGACAAAATATTGTTTGAAACAATCCCTGCATATAATTATATAAAACCAACAATAAAGCTCCCTTATGTAAGGGAGCTTTATTGTTGGTTTTCCATCTATAATACTTAGAAACCTCTAAAAGAATCATGTATCCTGTCAGCATTTGCTGCATCGCGCTTCTGCATTTCTTTACATGCATTCCGTATTACTTCTGGAAACGACTTAATAATGGAAACATTATGGTCTTTGTATGAGCCTTCAATTGCTCTCTGAAAGGCTTCTGCTGTCTTTCCACTGATGTGATCAAGCATAGTCGATAACATTTCCCGGATTTCGGACCACTTTTCCTCTTCAATCATCTGAGGAAGTCTCTGCTCAAATTCGTCTGCCTTTGCATAAAGCTCAGTATAGTTCCATTTCATAAAATTTTCCTTTCTGCTCCCATTATGGAAGACTTGTCTTGAGGCTGTATTGCGAATGATGTAGAAAGCTAAATAAAAAAGAAAAAATTCTACTCTTATATTATAACATATTTTATGTAAATTTGCAATTTATACCTTTTTTATTCACATATTTTTTACTTGACGGATAAACACATAATAAGTATAATTAAATTACAGAACACAAAAATGGACGATGTAGCACCAACTAATGGTGTGTAGAATTAGTTTTCTAATTCCATCGGCCACTTTTTTATAAAAATACAAATAAGCACTTGCAAAACACAAACATTTATGTTAAATTAAACCCAAGTTAAAAGAGCTGTAACACAAATTTCTATTTATAAAAATTTGTAAATCTCAGCTGAAACGGAGCCAAGAAATAGATAATCTTTCGATTATCTATTTTTTTGACTTAAAGCATTTTAAACTCAAAGTCTTTACTGTATAATATTATTGATTAAGAAAATAGATACAAATTCAATTTTAATTCAATAAAACTATGATAAATAATATTAGAGGTGATGTAATTGTGAATATTTTAATAATAGAAGATGAATATAGTTTAGCTGATGCAGTAGCAGAAACATTGAAAAATGAAAATTTTAATGTATGCATTAAAACAAATGGAGAAGAAGGAGAAGACGAAGCGTTAACAGAAAATTATGATTTGATTTTACTTGATGTGATGCTTCCGAAGAAAAATGGTTTTGAAATATTAAAATATTTAAGACAAGAAAAAATAAAAACTCCAATAATAATGCTTACCGCAAAATCTGAAATAGATGATAAACTAAATGGATTAGAACATGGTGCAGATGACTATGTTACAAAACCATTTTCAATGAGGGAACTTATGGCCAGAGTAAAAGCTGTATTGAAAAGAACAAACAATATTGAAGATACAAATTGTTTGGAATTTGGAGATTTAAGGTTAGATTTAAAAAATGCAAAAATAGAATGTAATGGTAATGAAATTCAAATAAGTGGAAAAGAGTTAGAGCTTTTAGAACAATTATTACTTAATAAAAATCAAATTCTATCAAGAGAAAATTTATTAGAAAGAATTTGGGGATATGAAAGTGATGCAGAATACAACAATGTAGAAGTTTATATTACATTTATTAGAAGGAAGCTAAAACTTATAGATTCTAAAGTAAATATTAAAGCTGTAAGAGGAATTGGTTATAAATTGGAGGAACGATATGATAAATAAATTAAGAAAAAAGATTTTTTTGATAATTCAAATTACTCTCTCTATCATTATATTGGGAATTATAATACTATTTGCTGGATTTAGTTATAAAAATACAATAACATCGTCTACAATGTTTATGGATAGAATAGAAGGAAGAGAAGACATAAAAAATGATAAGCCTAAAGAACCCAATAGTTTAAGGATTGATACTGATCCATTTATGATAAATGTTGATGGGGTTTACAAAATTGAAATTAATAACAATAGTGTCATTAAAGAATCAAATAATGTAACAAATGAAATAAAGGATTATGCTTTTAAATTAGTTAGCTCAAATTCAGAAGAAGGATATATAGGTAATTATATTTATAAAATAAGAAAAGTTGGGGATAACGGTAAAGAAATAACTTTAATGGAGAATAAAGATGCTATTAGAAGATTGAAAACAACAGTTTTATTAGCGGTTATAGTTGGAATTTTAGGAATTGTTGTAGTTTATATCATTTCGAAAAAAATATCTAAAGCGATAGTCAAACCAGTTGAGGATTCATTCGAAAAGCAGAAACAATTTGTTTCAGATGCTTCTCACGAATTAAAAACTCCACTTGCTGTAATTGAAGCAAATGCAGATGTGCTACATGATAAAATTGGAGAAAACAAATGGATAACATATATACAAAACGAAGTTCAAAGTATGGATAAATTAGTTAATGATTTATTAACTCTTTCCAAAATGGAAAACACTAATAATATAAATTACCAGAAAATGAATTTGTCTAAAGAAGTTCAAATGGCAGTTGCTGTTTTTGAAAGTATTATATTTGAAAAAGAAATAAAGTTAGAAACTAGTATTGATGAAAGCATTTATTTTAATGGAGATAAAGAGGATATAAAACATATAGTTTCTATAATATTAGACAATGCAATAAAACACACAGAAAGAAACAACAAGATTATAGTAAACGTTGAAAAAGAAAAAAATGAAATAATAATTGAAATCAAAAATCAAGGACAACCTATTCCTTATGGGGAACAAGAAAGAATATTTGAAAGATTTTACAGAGTTGATAAAGCAAGAAATAGAAGCGAAAAAAGATATGGATTAGGACTTGCTATTGCAAAAGGAATTGTAGAAAAATATAATGGAAGTATAAAAGCTAGTTCAAAAGACGGTTTTACAACCTTTCAGGTTAGATTGAATAATAGATAGAAAAAAAGATTGAATAAAAATAATTTATTCAATCTTTTTTCAATTTTTGTGTTTTATACTGATAATGACAAAAAAAGGAGGAATGAAAAATGAAAGATAAGTTTTTAGTTTTTATAATTGGTGTATTATTAGGAGCTGTGATAACAGGGACTGGATTTTTAATTTATGAAAAAAACACTAAGAATACAACTCAAGCTACAAATCAAATTCAAAATCAAAATCAAATGCAGATGATGGAAAGACCTGATGGAGAAACTCCACCAGAAAAACCAAATAATGATGAGAATAACGAATCTAGACCAGAACCACCGAATATGAACAATAAATCAATAGAAAATAAAGCAAATTAAGGAGGAAATAAAAATGAACAAGAAAAATATAATTGAAATAATTTGTGTTGTTGCATTAGTAATTGTATTTGGTATAATAATTACTTTATATATCAATGAAACAAACTCAAATTTGAATTCAAATTCAGATACACAAAATACTGAAATACCTGAAAGAAATCAAAGACCAATGGAAGAAAATAAATCTAAAGAAACAACAGCAGATGATGTTGATGCAGGTAAAACAGTAAATTCTAAAGAAATAGATTTAAGTGAGTATGATAGCAATTTAACTATTAGTGAAGCGGGAATTTATTCTTTATCCGGAAACTTCAATAATTCAGTTATAGTAAATGCTGATGGTGATGTTACATTAATTTTAAATGGAGTTAATATAGAAAGTACAATGACAGCAGCAATTGCTAACGGCACTACAAATTCATTAACAATTAAATTAGCAGAGAATACCGTAAATAATCTAACAGATGGTGGATCAAGTGAGTATGATGGTTGTATTTTCTCTTATGGTAAATTGACGATTGAAGGAGATGGTACTTTAAATGTAAATGGCAAACAAGAAGAAGGAGAAGGTATTGCTACAAAATCATGTGATATTGTAATTAATTCAGGAACAATAAATATTTCTTCACAAGATGATGGGTTAAATGCAGGAGGTTCAGGAGGTTCAATAATTATCAATGATGGAAGTGTTTACATTAAAGCAAATGGAGATGGTATTGATTCAAACGGGCTATTGACAATAAATGGAGGAAAAATATATACAATTGGTTCATCACAAGGTGGAGATGCTGGAATTGACACAGATGAAGGATTTGAGTTTAATGGTGGAGAAATTATAGCTTTAGGTTCTGATATGCTAGAGAGACCAGAATCATCATCAAAACAAAAATCAGTATGTTTTGAATTGAATACAAAAGTAAGCAGTGGAAGTTCAGTTGAAGTAAAAAATGCAGATGGTGACACAATTATTTCATTTGAAGCAAAAGAAGATTTTAAAACTTTAATTGTAAGTAATGAGAAAGTAAATAACGAATCATTTTACTTATATGTTAATGGTGAAAAAATAAAATAAGTATATGAATGAGATAATCTTCTACAAACAGTAAATTAAGGAGGTTAAGTATAAATGAAAAAGAAAACTATAATGGAAATAATAATTATTATTATACTAGTAATTATATTTGGAACAATTATAGGAATATATATAAATGATAGAAATTCACAAAACACGGAAAATTCAAATAACACTACAACAAACGATATGACATCTTCAAATGGTAATACATCAATGAAAACACCGCCCAATAAGCCAGGGGGAAACGGTGGACAACCAGGAGAAAATGGTAGTAGTACAAATGTTTCACATACAGGGGCAACAGAAATTACTAGTGATATAACCAATAATGGAATAGAATATTCTTCTACAGAAGGTTCTCAAAACTCATTATTAGTAACAGGAGGAACATCAACAATAACAGATTCAACTATTACTAAATCAGGGGATTCAGATGGAGATAATTCGGATTTTTATGGAACTAATGCGGCAGTATTAGTAAAAGAAGGAACATTAAATATTAATGGAGGAACTGTTACAACAAATGGTTCACATGCAAATGGTATATTTGCATATTCAAATGGAGTTATAAATATTTCAAATACAGACATAAAAACAAAAAGCAATAATTCTGGTGCAATAATGGTAACTGGAGGAGGAACACTTACTGCAAATAATGTAACAGCAGAAACAGAAGGAAATTCATCAGCTCCAATTAGAAGTGATAGAGGTGGCGGAACATTAACAGTAAATGAAGGAAATTATACATCACATGGAACAGGATCACCAGTAATTTATTCAACAGCTGATATAACGGTAAATAATGCTAGCCTAACTTCAACAGCTTCAGAAGGTGTGGTAATAGAAGGAAAAAATTCAGTTACATTAAACAATGTTACAATGGAAGCCACAAATACAAAATTAAATGGAAATTCAGAGACATACAAATCTATCTTTATATATCAATCAATGTCAGGAGACGCAGAAGTCGGAACATCATCATTTATCGCAAAAAATTCAAAAATAATAAATAATAAAGGTGAGATAATATTTGTTACAAATACAAGTACAGTTATTGAATTAGAAAACAATGAAATAATAAATAATGATAAAGATGGAGCATTTATAAAAATAAGTGCAGCAAAATGGGGAACAACTGGGAAAAATGGTGGAGAAGTAGTACTAAATGCCAAAAATCAAAAAATAGAAGGAGATATTATAGTTGATAAAATTTCTTCACTAGACCTGTCATTAAAAAATGCAAGTAGTTATACAGGGACAATAAATAATGATAATACTGCGAAAACAATAAATATTTCATTAGATAGTAGCTCAAGTATAACACTAACTGGAGATTCATATATAACTTCACTTGAAGATGAAGATTTATCTTATAGTAACATAAATTTTAATGGATATAAATTATATGTTAATGGTACAGCTATTAATTAAAAAATAAAGAAGGTATAGATTTAATCTATATCTTCTTTTTAAATTATCAATCAATTACATAACAATCTTATTAACTACTTCACCTTGTTTTTTATAAATAGAATTTGACGCGATTACGCCTCTTACAGAAGATAATGGATAGATATTAGAATTTCTACCTATAACACTTCCTGGATTTAAAACAGATCCACATCCAACTTCAACATTATCTCCAATCATACATCCAAATTTCTTTAAACCTGTTTCAATTTTTTCATCTCCATTTTTTACAATAACTAATTTTTTATCTGATTTAACATTTGATGTTATTGAACCAGCTCCCATGTGTGATTTATAACCAAGTATAGAATCTCCAACATAATTATAGTGAGGTACTTGAACATTGTTAAATAAAATTACATTTTTTAATTCTGTTGAATTTCCTACAACACAGTTATCACCAACAATTGCATTACCTCTGATAAAAGCACAATGTCTAACTTCTGTACCTTTTCCAATTATAGCTGGGCCAGCAATAAAAGCTGTTGGGGCAACTTTAGCAGTTTTTGCAATCCATACATTTTCTCCAATTTTATTATAATCATCTAAACTAAGAGATTCTCCTAATTCAATTATAAAATTTTTAATTTTAGGTAAAACTTCCCAAGGATATTCACATCCATTAAATATTTCTTTTGCAATTGTTTCATTTAAATCATATAGATTTGATATTTTACATTCATTCATTTTAATCATCCTTTCTTAAGCGAATTTTATCCATATGCTATTACTGATAATTTATTACAATTATTTTAATAAGTCAAGGTAAAACAGGTTATCTTGATAAATTATATTCATATATTTTATTATTGTTTTTTGGAGAAATGGAGCATGAAGATTTCTTTTCTGTGATATAATTGCTATTATGATTAGATACAAAATTTTCAACTTTTAATGATTCTCTAAAACCGTATTGTTTCTCTTGAGAATCAATTTGTTTATTAGCTTCAAGTATAACACTTTTTATGTATTTAAATGAATTTTTAGAAGTTACAGAGTTTTTAATAAATCTACAGTTCGATTTAAGATGTCGGTATCCTTTAACACCAATTGTGGCTGTATTGACAGCTAATTTGTTAATGTTTTTGGGTAATGTTTCAGATTTAAAATAATTGTAATTTTTGTGAATTTTTTTGAAATAATTAAATTTAGATAATATAGGTTTTATTTTCAAATGTTTTTCTTTTATAAAATTATTTATGGGAGATAAGTGGTTTCTAATATTTTGTATTAATGGTGGGATTGGTCTTTGACTTGAAAGTCCTAATTTATAAAGTGTTAGATTTTTTTTATAAGCTGCGGTTTGTTCCATTTTATAATACTTCCTGCAATTTATATTAGGGTTTTCAATCCAACTTTTGGTTTGTGAATCATACCAAAAATTGATTTCATTTCCTTGAGAAATAGCATTTTCCATTTGTTTACTTATTTTCTTCTCTTTCGAAACTAATTTTTTGAATTTTATAAATTGTACTAGGGAAATATCATTTATAGAATTAAATTTTTTCTTTTGTGATTGTAATTTCTCTAAGTTTTGACTCAAGTGATTAAAATTTTTCATATTAAGAATAAAATACTCCTTTCTTTGATTTAAATTGTGTTAAGAAGAAAAAGACAATACTAATAATAGCATGAAAGCATTGAAATGTAAAGGAAAATCGTACAACATAATTCGACAAAAACAGACAAGCATTTCGCATTTAAAAAGGTTGCGTTTTACCAAGTTTTATGATATATTAACAAGGAAATTTGTTATATAAATAAGGAGGAAGTTTTGTGACAAATCCACAAATTTATGATTTAATAACAGAAAAAATTGCAAAGGAAAATGTTTTAGTTGATGAGCCAATGAAAAAGCATACATCATTTAAAATTGGTGGTAATGCTGATTTTTATGTGAAAGTAAAAAGCGAAGAAGAAGTAAAGTACATATTAGAAATTTGTAAAAATAGTGATATTCCACTTACTATAGTTGGAAACGGAAGTAATTTGTTGGTCTCTGATAATGGAATAAGAGGAATTGTTTTAAAGGTTAATATAGATAAGGTTGAAATAGACAAAACAAGAACATTACAAGATAAAACAATTATTACAGTAGGTGCAGGTGTTCCATTAGCTAAGCTAGCATTTCAATTGTTAAATGAATCTCTATCAGGATTCGAATTTGCATCAGGAATTCCTGGAACAATTGGTGGAGCAATTAGAATGAATGCAGGGGCATATGGTTCAGAATTTAAAGATATTGTTTTAGAAACGAAGTGTATGAACTATGAAGGAGAGATTGTAGTTTTAGATAACAATCAACAAAAGTTTGAGTATAGAAAAAGTATATTTAAAGATGAAAAATACATTATTTTAGAAACAAAATTACAATTAAATCCAGTTGAAGATAATACTGTTATTAAAGAAAAAATGGATGAATACAAAAAAAGCAGATTAGAAAAACAACCTATAGAATTCCCAAGTGCGGGAAGTACATTTAAAAGAGGAAATGACTTTATTACAGCCAAATTAATTGATGAATGTGGATTAAAAGGATATAGTGTTGGTGGTGCAAAAGTATCAGAAAAACATGCCGGATTTGTTATAAATACTGGAAATGCAACCTCTAAGGATGTATTAGAATTAGTAGATATTATAAAAAAGGAAGTCTTAAATAAATTTGGAAAAGAGATAGAATTAGAAGTTGAAACAATTGGAGACTGTATTTAGAATTCTGAATCCAATTGTATGAAAGAAAGGGAGAAGAAAAATGAAAGGTTTTTTTGAATGGTTTAAATCTGGTTCGAAAATGAAAAGATGGATGTTCTTAATATTATTAGGTGTTGTAGCAATTTGTTTTGCAATTTCTAAAATATTAGTAACAAATAAACTAGAAACAATTAAAGATATTGCAATAATAATTGGATGTTTTGTGTTTGGCTTTGTTGCAATAATTCTTGGATTAATACATATGAATAAACGTACACTAGAATTATTAGTTAAAGAGACCGATAAAAGAGAAGAAGAAAATTTAAAGTCATTAATATTTAATAGAAAAGTATATAGCCAAGGGCCTAAAATTGTTGTTATTGGTGGAGGTACCGGTCTTAATTCTGTTTTGAAGGGATTAAAAAAATATACAGATAATTTAACAGCTATTGTTACAGTATCAGACTATGGAGAACAATCTTCTGATTCTAGAAAATTACTAGAAACACTTCCTCTTGAAGATATAAAGGAAAGTATGGTAGCCTTAGCAGCAAATGAAGAAGAAATGAATAGTTTACTTAATTACAAATTTGATGATGGAAAATTAAAATCATTATCATTTGGTGATATATATTTATTAGCAATGCAAAAAGTGTATAAGGATTTTTCTTTATCAGTAAAAGAGTCTAGCAATGTACTTAATATTACTGGAAAAGTTTTACCTGTAACAATGGAAGAAATGAAAATTTGTGCAGAGCTTGAAGATGGAACAGTAGTTGAAAATAGATCTGAAATTCCTGAAATTGTTAATAAAAAATCAAGTAAAATTAATAGAATTTATATTAATCCTACAAATTGTAGAGTTGCACCAGGTGTAGCAGAAGCAATTGAAGAGGCTGATGCTATAATAATAGGACCAGGAAACTTGTATACAAATGTTATTCCAAACTTGTTAGTTAAGGGAATGACGAGAGCTATAAAAAATTGCAAAGGATTTAAAATATATATCAGTAATATAATGACTGAACCTGGTCAAACATCTGATTATACATTATCAGACCATGTTAAAGCTATTACAGATCATGTCGGAGAAGGTGTAATCGATTATTGTATTTATGATACTGGAGAAATTGTTCCAGAGATTATTAGAAAATATAATGAAGATGGTAGTGACTTAGTTGAACAAGATACTTCAAAGGCAAAAGCAATGGGAATGCATTTATTAAAAAGAGATTTAGCAACTGTTGAAGATGAACGTATAAGACATAATCCAGATAGCATTGCAGCTTCAATTATCGAATTGATTTGTGAAGATTTAAAATTTAAAGATATGCAAAATAACCCAGAGTACATGATTTTAAATGACAGATTGAAGAACAAGAAAAAGAAAATTAAGAAAAATAAAAAGTTAAGAAATAGAGCTGAAGATGGAAATGGAGAAGATAAAAAGAGTAAGTTTTTCGACAAATATCAAGAAAGAATTAAATCAATAAAAGAAAGTGAAGAAAAATTCAAGAAAAGAAATAGAAAAGCAAAACAAGCTCAAGCACAGGGTAATAAACATGTTTCATCAGATAGAATAAAAGAGATAGACTTAAATGCAAAAAAAAGAAGAAAATTAGAAGAAGACATTGAGAAATTTAAGACTTCAAATAAGAGAAGTAGAAACTAATAAAAAAGCAAATATA
>CAMUZC010000041.1 GCA_947165105.1 uncultured Lachnospiraceae bacterium
TTACTATTTGATTTTAATTCAGATAAATAAACATCCTTATCTCTTAATTCTAATAACTTTGTACGAATTTGACGTGTTTCAAATTCAATATCATTAAATAATTCAACAAAATCAGCATAATTAGGTGTTCTTTTTATTGTTGATTTATCTTTTATATAATAAACTCCTGGAACATTTCCATTTGAATCACATTTAGTTAAACCATCTTTGTTCGCCATATATCTATAGTTTCCTGGTTTTGTAAAAATGCAATTTGTTAATGATTCAGTTAAGTTTATTTTAGTATTTAAGATAATATCTGACCATAAAAATAATAAATTTTCGTTTGGTAATTTATCTAAACAACTATAAATAGTATTAAATGAGTTTGTATGATCAAAACTTTCAATACAAGTGATATTTAATCCATTAGATTTAATATAATTACAAACTTGTTTATAAAATTTAGAATCGACGATAACATATTTGTTAAAATCATCAAATACTGTATATGAATTCTTTAAACAAGTGGTTGTTTCATCATTTAAAATAAATGGTAATATAACTTTTGCAAAGTTACTTAGTTCTTTATATCGAGTGTTTAGTCCACCAGCAACAATAATTAAATTCTTTTCCACTATTTTCGTTCTCCTTTCAATATTTTATTTAATTCTGCAAGTTCATCCTTAAAAGAACGTTTTGGATTGTAAAAAATTACAGTCTTCATCGTAGTATTGAATAATGAATTTTGATATAAATAATTAATCTTTTCAAATTCTTCTTTTGAATATTCTACTTCACACTTTAAAAACTTACAACGAGTTAAATAATCCTCATAAGACTTATATAAAAAGATAATTTGATAAATATCATACTTTTTAGGTAAAACTTGTAGTGGATAATCAACAGACATAGTTCTATTAAATAATGAAGAATAAACAAAATCTGATGTAAATAATCTCGCCATAATAATATTAGAATCAAAACTCATTAATTCATCAGCTTGTCCTTTGAGAAAAGAAACTAACCAAGCTTTAAATTCTTCTTTATTTCTATATTGAGGTGGATTATTCTTTTGAATATATACTTTTAAATCTTCTATCTCTTTTTCTTCGACTTTCTTTAAAAAAGTATCTTTACCGATACGATCAAAGCCTTCAACAATGATTAGTTTCTTCTTTTCCATATTAGTCCTCCATTTGTTCTATTTTAATTTCGATATCTCGAATACGCTTAACACATTCATCATACTTAATCTTTGCTTTTTTAGCGAAATAATTATTACCTAAAGTTACTTCAGTTATACAGAATAAACAACTAGATAACATATCACAAAGATATACAACTAATGACTCTAAAGTCTCTTTATTATTATATTCATCTATAAGTTCTCTAGAACCTGGGAAGAAATTCTTATCATAAAAATCAATATACTTTGAATCTAATTGATCAAAGAATGGTTGAATTTCTGGATTTTCTTGTTTAATATGGAATGGAAAATCGCTAATAAAACTTTCTGGTAAATCATGAATCATTGCCATCTTCATTGCTTTATCTACATCAAAATTATAATAATTAGATAAATACATAACAAATAAAGTTACGTAAAAAGAATGAGATGATACAGATTCGTCATGAACATGATATTCTGTTGAAAATCTATTCATCTGATTTAACTTATAAGCTTTTTCAAAATGTTCAAAACATTCATCTAAATTAAAATTTTTTATTTTAACCATTTTTCTAATGCACCTTCTAACTCATCAATGTTTTTAATATATAATACATTGTCTAACTTTAAAATATGTTGTTTAAACATAACTAATTTACAATCAAAATGCTTAAATTCGAAAATACTCATGTGCATAATCTCATCAATATCTTCAAGCATTGGAATAATAGGTTTAGATTTTAAAATCGTATTATAAACGTCTCTGTCTGAACTTACACGTTTATATAAAGTAGAATCAGTTAGAATTCCACTATCATTAACATCAGTGTAAAGTACCGTAAAGTTATATTTTTTAGATAGATTTTCTAATGCGATTTTGATTTCTGGAATATGATATCCTGGATCAGATAATCTAAACGGTAAGAAAATCGTTTTCTTCTCTTCCATAACATCAAATAGATCTGAATCAACATATCCACGTTCATAAAATTCTAATTGAGATTTTGTTGCATAGAAAGTAATGCATTTTTCACAAATTTCAAAATTAATCTTATCATATTCTTTTACAAATGGAACATCTTTATTTATAGTTGTTGAAACTAAATTCCAGAAAATAATTTTACGAGATAATTCTGGTCTAGTTCTTAATAAATTTAAACAAAGATAATTTGGTTCTACAACGATATAATCAAAATCGTCATAAGGTAAATTTGGAATTGCTTCATTAGTTCTAGTCTCTTTAGCATTTACTCCATAAAAATCAATAAACTCAAAATTAATATTAAGATTTAATCTAGAACAAAAAGCATTTAAATCTTGAATTGAATTAATTGTCGAATTCTTTGGTAAAGTTACAGTTGCTTGACAATTGTTCTTTTTAATCTTATATAAAACTCGATTAATATTACCATCAGCAAACACATTATAAAAATTTGTTTCATAACTACGCATTGAAACAATTGGAATGAATAGGACGTGCTTGTCCTTAATTAAATGATCTAATTTCATTTAATAAACCTCTCTTTACTTAATTCTAGTATATAATACAATAAAAAAGAAGCTAGAAACGATGTCCTAGCTAAGATTTTTAGACTGCGATTTCAATTTTTTCTTCTAATTTTGTTGATTTATAATCAATTAATTTAAAATCATTTTCAGTCATATCTTTAATTGAAGTCTTTTCCGGATTAATCCATAAGGTTGGAGCTGGATATTTAGTATTAAATGCAATCTTAGGCATTAAATCTATATGTCTATCATAAATATGTAGGTTATTAATATAATGAATAAATGTTCCTGGTTTTAAATTACACTCTCTAGCTACCATATGAACCAATAAAGCATATTCAATATCATTAAAACCACCAGCACCTGCAGCAGCAACTAAGTCTCCAGATCTTTGAATTAAAGTCATATTTAATCTACCATCTGTTACGTCCCATAATGTTTCATAACAACATGGAGCTAAATGCATTTCTAATTCTTCTGATGGATTCCACATTGTAACAATCATTCTACGGTCCATAGGGGAATTTTTTAACTTATAGATAAGATGTTCAACTTGATCCATAAATTGATAAGTACCATTATCTTTATAAACATATTTTTTACCTAATTGATAACCATAAGCTTTACCGATTGAACCTTTTTCATCTGCCCATTGATCCCAAATGTGTGCATTTAAATCATTAATATTATTTGATTTATCTCTGAATAACCATAAAATCTCTCGAACGGCTGTCTTAAAAGATTGAGTTCTTAATGTTAGAATTGGGAATTCTTTTTCTAGATCATAAGTTCTTACAACTCCAAAGATTTTTGTAGTATGGGCTGGAGTTCCATCTTCCCACTTAGGTCTTACTTCAAAATCTTTATCTGAAAAACCTTCATTAATTAATTTACTATATTCTTGAATAAAATATCTATCTGCCTGTGACATAAAGCCTCCTATTAATATTCATTTTTAGAAACATCTAGACAAACACAATAATCTTTATCAAGTTCATCTGCAAAGATTTGAACTATATAATATTCACTATATTTTGTTAAGTCATATTCATCCCATTTTTGTTCATCTAGATTAAAGATTACTGGATTCATAATTGTTACATCAAGATCTTTTACTTGCATTATTTAAAGACCTCCACTAGTTCATATTCTAGAACTGAATTATTATCTAACTTTGCTTTACATAATTTCTTATATTCATTTTCATAATCACTTAAAGCTAAGTCATCAACATTAAATTCTTCATCAGAAACATAAATATTATTTAATGAATCTATAATTCTTTTTGCAATAATTTTTGAATTGTTTTCTAATTTTTCTTTTAATGTTTTTACTAATTCATGTTGACATTTTGCCTGAACAACAGCATTATCTTTAATTAGATCTAATTGTGCAAAATCGTCTTCTGTATTTATATCTAATTTATAAAAATTAAATGCATAAGGATTTTCGATAAATTCAAGATTTAAAGTTTCAGTATCTAAGATTAAAATATTATGTGAGTACTTAAATGCATCTTCACCAAAATCTTTTCCAGTTAAATTTCCTAAATTTAAAATTTTATCTGTGACCCAAATACCATTATGTAAGTGACCATTGATAAATAAATCACAATTTTCCTCAATTTCATCTTTTTCGAAACCAACAGAAGAGATAATTGGACCCATTTTAATTCCAGCTAAATCATTATGAGAAAAAATTATACGTTTTAGATCTGTTCTTTTTCCAAAATAATCTACTAATGGTTGTCTATCACTTTCTGGAATGTATGGTAAAATACAGATTTCAGTATTATCGATAATAAATTTTGTTGGAGTATTAATTACAGCTCTATCAAATTCACATTTTGAATTTTTATGTTCAAGTAAGCTTGATAAGTGAAATGTTAAATCATGAAAATGTGTTTCGTGATTACCAACAATAAAGATCATTGGAATTTTTGACCACCTAATTTCCATAAATGCTGAAGCTTCAGTATCATTTAAATTTGTTCGATCAAAAAAGTCTCCTAAACAGATTATTTGAGAACAATTATGAATTTTAGCTTGTTCATGGAGTCATTGAAGTGACTCTAATTGATTTTCTAGTCTTAATGTAGTATATTTACCTTTTTGAGTTACAATACTGCTTTTTTCACAAAAGTGATTATCAGCATATATTAAAATTTTACTCATTCTTGTCTTCTTTCTTTTCTTCTACTTTTTCTTCCTCTTTAGGTTCTTCTTTCTTTGCAACACTCCAAGGGGCTAAATAACAAGTAGCTACGTCTGCCATATGTGTTAAAGAGACTAATGGATTAGATTCATAAATTAAATAGATATCAGAAGCACTTTGTTCATTAAATCCACCGTGACATAATGCTAAGATTTGGTCATCAGTAAAATCTACAAAATGTTTTGCAAGCATATATGATGCAAAAGAATTATTACCATACACTGGTCTGTTATTTGTAACTTTAAATGTTAAGACTTCTTCAGTAGCACCTGTGTTAGGATTTATTTGTTGTTTATAAATTGGTTCATATAAAGCACATTTATAGAAGTTTCTAAATAATGCGACTTTAATAATATCTTCACGCGTAACTGATTCTATATTATACGTATCACGTAATAAAATCATATTATCGAATAATTTTAATGCGGTTTCACAAAGAGCACCTGGATAACTTCCAAAACCAGTAGATGTGAAAATTCCATTAAAATAATCAATTCTTTCTAAAAAATCAATTATCTTTTCCATATCAAAATTTAATTCTGATAATAGTTCTAAATATCTAACTTTATTGTCAAATCTTTGTTCTTCAGTTAATGCCATATTCAAATTTCCTTTCTTAAAACTTACTTTATAATACACTATTTTTTCCTTAAATTTTAGGTCTAATTTTCTTAAAAATTTATTTTTCAATTAAATTATTTGCTAAATTGTCTGATGCGTGCAAAAATGTGTGCAGAATCCGTAAAAATTCATAAAAATAAATAAATTATAATAATAAATATAAATATTATTAATAATATATTATAAATATATAAAATATTATATATAATTATAGATAAATATATTATAAATATTATATATTATTGTTTTTTGCGAAAAATTTTAGAAAAATTATATGCTAAAATCTTTTTTATATAAATTGTATTATATTATATACTTCAAAAATCAAAGAAAGGAAAAGGCTTTATAATGATAAAATTTAACACTGTAAAGATACATAATTTTTATTCTTATGGAGATGCCGAAATTGATTTAAGAGATAAAGGATTTTGCTTAGTAAGTGGAAAAAATAATTTTGAAAAAGATAATGCAGCATCTAATGGATCAGGTAAATCTGCTTGGATTAATGCAATGTGTGCATGTTTAATCGGAGAAACACTTACTGGCCAACGTAGTGGATTTAAAAATTTATTTTTAGAAGAAAATTCTTGTTGGGTAACTGTTGATATGAACTTTTTCGAAGATAATTTTATTATCACACGAATTTTTAACCCTAAATCAGATTTAAAAATAATTAAAAATGGTGAAGATATTTCTGGAAAAACATTAAGAGATTCCGAAGCTATTTTAGCAGAACAATTACCAGATATAAATAGAGATTTACTTGGATCTAGTATTTTAATTGGACAAGGATTCCCAGATAGATTATCTGCATTAACTCCAGCAAAAAGAAAAGAAAAACTAGAAAATCTAACAAAAACAGATTTTATGGTAAAAGAAATTAGAGAAAAAATCGAAAATCGTCTTAGTGTTTTAGATACTGATTTAAGAAATACTGAAGATAAGATTTTAGTAAAAAATACTTTAATTCAGACAAATCGAACAACATTAAATACTATTACTACAGAATTAGAAAAACTTCAAACTAATTCAAACTTTGATGCTGAGATTAAAAATCTTGAATCCGAGATTGAATCAAATAGAACATTATATGATGATAAATCAAAAGAATTAACAGAATTTAATAATGAATTATCCGCAGTAAATACTAAATATTTAAAATTAACTTCAGATAAATCGGAACAATTACAATCTATGTTTGAAGCATTTAATACAAAATTTAATTCAGTAAATGCTGAGAAAATTACTTTAAATTCTGAAAAATCTAATTTACAACATCAAATTCAACATATAAAATCTATTATAGATGTATGTCCTACTTGTCACCAAAAGTTAGCTGGTGTAACTAAACCGGATACTAAAGAACAAGAAGCTAGAATAGTTGAAATTGATAAACAAATTAATGTAATAGATCAAGAACTTAATAAGTTAAAAGAAACAAAAGCTAAATACGAATTAGAAATTAAAAATACTTTTGATAAAGATATTTCAGATTTAGATAAGAAAAAGGCAGATTTAAACACTAAAATATCTTTATATAATGGAAATTTAAGTAAATTAAATACTCAAATTTTAAATTTAAATAATAAATTAAGTTCTATTCAAACAAATAAAACGAATTATTTATCAAGATTAAATGATTTAAACTCCAAAAAAGAAGAAACTGAAAAGGTTTTATTAAAATTAGATCTAGAAGTCCAAGAATTAAATACTTCTAAACAAGAAATCTTAGAACATACTCAAGTAGTTAAGAAGATGGAAAGTTTAATTAAACGTGATTTTAGAGGTATTTTATTACAAAATGTTATTAAGTACATTAATTCTAAATCTAAAACATTTAGTCAAACAGTTTTCGGAACTCAAGAAATTGAAATTGTTTTAAATGGGAATAATCTTGATATTTCTTATTGTAATAAACCGATTGAAAGTCTTTCTGGTGGTGAAAGAACTAGAGTTGATTTAATTATTCAATTAACATTAAGAGATTTATTAAAGAACTATTTAAATTTAAATTCAAATATTCTTGCATTAGATGAAATTACAGATTTCTTAGATGAGAAGAGTTGTAATGCAGTAATGAACTTAATTGAAAATGAACTAAATTCAACTGAATCCGTCTTTATTATAAGTCATATGGCTAATCAATTATCTTTACCTATTGACTCAGAAATTAAAGTCGAAAAAAGTGCTGAAGGTATTAGCTCGATAATATACTAAAAATATTGTATTATATTTTATATAATAGGAGATCGATATGTTATGGAAAAAACCCACAGGTATGTCTTATTGTGACATGTGTATATGGATAGATAAAAGTGGAGTTATCCCAAGAATTGCTGAAGAAAAAGGAAAATACCCTAAAGATGAGGATCTAGTTTATAACTACTTATGATTATTAACTAAGATGCTTGCAATTAAAAAACATATGTTTGTGAATTTCTCAGACTATGATGGGTTTGCCTTCCATGCAGCTTCATTCTACTATTTCCAATTAATTAAGAATTGAAATAATCGTGGAAAATCAGTTAAAGGAAGAATAATTGGTCCTATTGTTAACATTCTAGATTATGTAAAAGGAACATTACACAATAGACGAGTTGAATATCAAGATCAATCATTTAGACAGGTTTTATCTGAAGAAATGAATGATAATAATTTTGATCCATTTCAATTTAAACAACAATTATTATCCGATGCTCGGGCACAAAATTATTCAAAAACAATCACAACAATTACAGAATCGATTAAACAATGTGATTATCTAATCGATGAACTTTTAAAAACCACACCATTTAGAAAAGATTCATCCGATTGGAGAAATATAAAAATTTCAATTTTATTAAATACACGTAATATATTAGAAAAAAGAAATAAATTAGTTCCGCTTCAACAAGGTGTTTCGGTAACGTTATGACATTTACCAAAATCTCTTTCTGAATATGTTAGAGTATTAATTAATGAATTCTTTATTAAATTAAAGAGATTAATCTTAGATTGTTTCGAAATGGATAGAGTTGATGAATCAATCTTAACTAAAATGATTTCAAATCCGGAGGGCACTTATGAAGAAGAGCTTGATTAAAGCTAATTTAGATAAATTACACTTATCAGATATTTACACTTTAATGATGTTTATATTATTTAAAGTAGAAGAAGTTCCAGAATATGCAACATTAAGTAGATTATGTTTCTTATTAGATGGAAATAATTTAACTAGACTTTTAGCTTATTTTGCAGGTCAAACAATTAAAATTCCTACTGAAGAAGAATTTAAAGAATTAACAAATGCATTATTATTATATCAATATATTAATCTTGAAGGTCAATCTTTAGTAGATGCACAAAGACAATTAAATGTAAAAGATGATAAAGAAAAAGAAAAAATACTTGATTTATATTTAAAAATTATTCCAATTATTAAAGAATATAATATTGATGAGGAATCACTTAAGAATCATGGTAGATAGAATCGATTGGGAGTCTCCTAAATTTCTAGAAGAAAATAGAAATTTTAAAACAAGATTATTATTTATAAATAGTATTTTTTCAGATAAATTTGATGAACAAGATATAATTGGAAGATGTATTCAACATAAATTAAATTTTATGTTAGATAATTTAGAAAAAGAAACTGAAAGATCTTTATGGAATGTTAAAGGTGTAGATCCAATAAAGATTATGAAGTATTTAGATTAAGGAGAAAATCCGTGGTTAAAAGAAATATTGTTGATGATTTTGGAACTATATTTAAATTATCTTCAAAGCAAACATCATATATGACTGATATTTTTATTAATTGTATATGTGAAGCAATCAGAACAGCTAAAGCTCAAAATGAATCAATATTAGTTTTAGATTTAGGAGTAAGTTCATTAAGCATAAATCTTGAAGATGGAAGTTGGAAAAGCGTACCATCTAAATCAATGAAGAGTGCTTTTGGAAAGTCTATTTCTTCATCTCAACCAGAAGATTTACTAGTGGAGTCATTAACTGAGGCTATTGCAGCTAAGTTAAATTCTATTATTAACGAGGTAGTATAATTATGGCTGATGAACAAAAACAAGATTTAGTCCTTGTAGATGATTTATCAGATGAAGATTTAAAAGAAAATATTGATGGATTAAAACGTGAAGCTTTAGAAATACTTAGCCAAATTACAACAACTTCAAATGAAGAAAAACAAAAAGATTTGCTTTATTTATTCAACCAAAATCAAAAGAAAAAAGCTATTGTTAGATCAAATAGCTACGGTGATTTATTAGATAATGTTTTAGGTGAAACAAAAGATAGAATATTAAACCATCCAGAAGAAATGGATATGGTTCAATTAATGAACATGTTAAAAATTATTCAAGATTTAATTGAAAAGAATAATAATTTAATTAATGGACAAACACCTAATACATTAATTCAAGTTAATAAAACAACAACAAATGTTCATGTTGAAAATCAAGATCCAAGACTTGAAGGAATTAATACTCAAAAAAGAAAGAATATTAATGATTTCTTAAGTTCATTAGGTCTTTATTCTAAAGATAAAGATGAAGCTGAAGTAATTGATGCTGACATAACAGATCCTAATGGAGATAAAAATGAAGAATAATATTAAAGATGTTTTAGATAAAATTAAGTTAAATAAAAGTGGAACATTTAAAAATCATTTTTATGTTATTGATCTCGAAGATAGTGATGAATATGCAAGAGTTTATTCTTTATTAGATGAAGTTGCTATTAATACAGAGTACCCAGCATTTACAAAGAATTCAAATAATTCAACCGTTAAAATAACAAATTATTTTGAAATTGATGTAAATGAAGTAAAATATAATATATTTTTAATGGCTGATTTTGAAAATGATAGGTATTATTTAAAGATTGATGAACTTGGAGATGAGTAATGCTAATAGGTTATAAAGGTACTTCTTCATTTGAAGATATGCTTGAATTAGATGATTGTGGTAATTTTGCAATTCGTTGTACAAATAATTTATTCTTACAGTGATTCATGTGTGCCAAAACTATTAGAGGAAAATTTCATTATTTAACTTTTGGTCCAGTTTTTGTAGATAAACCAGATTTACCTACTAAATATGGATTCAATATCAAATATGGTTCAATGAAATTTAATGAACAAAAAATTTATGCAGCAATATCTAGTTTTATTAATGATCCAAAAAAAGAATTAGAAACAGTTGTTGAAGACGACTTTGATATAATTATTGAGGAAATACCTCAGATTGGAAAATTATTTAAAGCTTTAAATTAGAAAGGAATTATTATGGCATTAGCTGATGTAAAAGCTTATTTTAAAACTTTTGAGAAAGCTCATCTTGAGAGATTTGCTATTAAAGAGCAAGCTAAAGAAGCTGTTAAAGATGGTTATATTACTCAAGAAAAAGCAGACCAATTAGAAGCAACATTTAAAAAATATGATGAAACATATCAATTTTTTGCACATATAATGTATTTATATTCTAAACCGGTTCGTGGTAGAAAGAAAGCAAAGTTTAAAATTGCAAATAAAGAAATTGAAGATCATTTTTCTAGATTTGGATTAGACGAAGAATCTATTAAATTAGAAAATGAAGATGTTTTAGTTAATTTTAGAAAATATATTGAAAATTTTAAAAACGAAGTTAAGCAAGAAACAAAAGAAATTAAAGGAGAATAGTTTATGGAAGAACTAATTAGAGACATTTCAAAACTTTCTGTTCCATCAGAACCAATCTTAGTTTTAGATGAAAATAAATTAGGATTTGATCCAGAAGGAACAGCGGAATTTGACGATGCTAAAGAAAAGTTAATTAAGACTTTAGAAGAAAGAAAAGATTTATTATCCGTTTCTGCTCCTCAATTAGGAATAAATAAAAGAATCTTTGCTATTCGTTTTAATGATAAAATTAAAATTTTCTTAAATCCTCTAGTTACAAATATCTCAAGTGATAAGATTGTAAATTTTGAACCTTATCTTGACACAGATAAGTTTGTATATATTTGTAGACCAAAAGAAATTAAAATCATCTATTATAATGAAGATTTAAAATATGAAGATAATCAATTATTAAATGAAGTTGCTTGTGAATTTATGCGTCAATATAATTTATTAGATGGTATTATTCCAGGTGAAATTTTCAACTATGATTTTGAACAAGAAAAAGTAACTCCAGAAGTTATTCCTATGTTAATTGATGCAACTTATTCTGGTGGTGGATTTATATTTGAAAAATCTGAGGTTGAAGAGAATTCATTAGAAGAAGTTTCTGAAGCTCTATCTAAGATGTGTGAAATTTATACTTCAATAGTTGATAAGTTTGCAGATTCAGAAGATAGTGGAATTGAGGAAACAACAAGACTTATTCTTCGTAGATTTAAATTAGATGAAAGAGTTAAATTAGGTTTAACAAGTTATGTTGATATTGAAGGATATCAAAGAGCTAAAGCAGCTAAGAGACAAGAGATAATGACTAAGCGTGCATATAGAGCTAAATCATTTAACGATTTTGTTGGTAAAAAGTCTAGGAGACATTAATATGCCTATTAAAGAAGAATTAATTACTGATTTCTATGGTCAATATATTGGTTATCTAAGAACAGATGAAGAAGGAAATGTCACAGCTTTAGACTATCCTTCTAGAACACCTCTTGGTGTATATGATATTAAATCAAATCAAACACTTGAACTAACTTCTAGAAAACCTATTGCTAGAGGTAATGTAGTAGTTAGTTTCTTGTATAAGAAAAAGAAGTAATATTTAGGAGATTAAAATGCAATTACAATTAAATAAAGAAGATAAAATACTTGTGATTGTAGAGTCTCCAACAAAAAAACCTACTATTGCAAAGATTTTAAAAGATGGTGGATATAAAAATGCAATGATTTCTGCTAGTGTCGGACATATTATGAAATTAGCTGACGATAAAAAATCTTGGAAAAATACTGGTATTTGGCCAGATCAAGATTTTAAAGCTAATTACAAATTAAATGAAGAAAAAGCAAAAGTCGTTGAAGAATTAAAAGCAAAAGTAAAAATGGCTGATTATATTTTTATTGCAACTGACCCAGATAGAGAAGGTCATGTTATTGCTTGGTCAATTCTAAAATTTATTAAACCAGATATTAAGAAATGTTATAGAATGACTATGCATGAAATTACGGCTAAAGCTGTTCTTCGTGCATTAGAAAATCCTATTGAATTTAATGACAATATGGTTGATGCTGGAATTACTCGTTCAATCATAGATAAATTATTAGGTTATAGTTTATCCGAATGGGCTAGATTATATATTGGTGCTAAATCAGTTGGTAGATGTCAATCTGCAGGATTAATCATATTAGAAAATCGAGAAAAAGAAATTCAAGATTTTAAACCAGAATTATTTTATGATTTATATTTAAATTTCGAAAAGAATAAAACTCAATTTAAAGCTAAGTATTATGGAATTGAAGATAATAAAGTTGAACATTTTAAGACTTATGCTGAAATGGAAAATGTTGTAAAATCTTGTCTCGGAAATAAATTTAAAATTAAAAGTATTGAAAAGAAAGAAAAGAAAGAAAATCCAAAACCTCCTTTCGATACTCCATCATTTCAACAAGAAGCATCAAGTAAATTACGTTTAAAAACAAAAGATGCGCAAAGTTGTGCTCAACAATTATTCCAAGGTATTGAAGTTAATGGTAGCCATGTTGGTTTAGTTACTTATATACGTACAGACTCAACAGAAATGGCTCCAGAATTCGTTGATGAATTAAAGCCATATATTGAATCAACTTATGGTAAAAACTCATTTAATAAGCCAAGAACTGGAAAGAAAAATGTAAATGCTCAAGATGGACATGAATGTTTAAGATGTACTGATCCATCAATGACACCAGAAAAACTTGCAAAATATATTAAAAATGATTTATTATTAAAAGTATATAAATTAATTTGGCAAAGAACTATTGCTTCAGCATTACCTCCTACAACTATTTCTGAAACAACTTATTTAATTGAAAATAATGGCCAATTATTTACATTAGTTTCTAATGAAATTGTGGATCCAGGTTATAGAGTAGTTTATTCTTATAAAGATGATGAAGAAAATGAAGATGATACTTATGTAAAAGAAACTTTTAAAAAAGGTGAAATTCTAGAAAAATGTTCTTTAGATGGTCAAGAAAAATCAACTAAACCAAA
>CAMUZC010000042.1 GCA_947165105.1 uncultured Lachnospiraceae bacterium
ATATTAAAGAAAAAAAAGAAAATAATGAAAATATTTCCGAACTTGAAAAAAAAGTTGAGGAGGTAAAAGAATATTTAAAACAATATCGGACACAAAATTGTCCGATTCTCGGAAAACTTTGGTATAAGAGCGCATCTTTAACGCCTTTTGTTAGTGGTACTTCAGATGTCTTATACAGTGAATTACGGTCTGAAATCGATGCGCTAACGGAATATCTAAAAAAACTGCAAGACAAAAAAAATCAAGAACGTGAAAAAAAACGGTTACCGGCTTGTAATCTTATTGTAAAAAGTTACGAAAAAAACGAAGACGGAAGCGATAATTTAAGTAAAGTAATTTGCACTACTTTCCTAATAAATGTCTTTGATTTAGAGCAAATTAAAGATGAAAACAAACGACGATTCCCGTTAATTTGTCGAATGTGGAGCCAGTTTATTAACGATTGTATTAACAAAAATTTTCAAGAAAATAATTATTAAAAATGCTATGAAATATAAAAAGAAAAAAAGGCAACTTCGACATTTCCTTGCATCTACTTTCAACTTGTATACAAGGAAAATGTCTCTAAAAAATTTGAAATTCTTTTATAAAGAATTTTTATACATAAACGAATATATTAATCGAATAAATAACACAAATCAATAATTATGAATATTGGTTTAATAGATGTAGACGGACACGGTTTCCCGAATTTAGCACTTATGAAAATTTCACGATATTACAAGAATCAAGGTTGTAATGTCGAATGGTACAATATATTTAATCACTATGATATTGTATATTTAAGCAAAGTTTTTACGTTTACGCCTGATTATCAGTATTTTATTAATAACGCTGATAAAGTCGAAAAAGGCGGCACAGGATATAAATTATATGAAAAAAAATTACCCGTTGAAATAGATTCATTACAGCCTGATTATAGTATCTATAATAATATTGTTGATTCAAAAACGGCATACGGTTTTTTAACAAGAGGTTGCATCCGGTCTTGTAAATGGTGTATTGTTCCTAAAAAAGAGGGGAAAATTTATCCTTATATGGACATTCAAGAAGTTGCAATTGAAAACAGAAATAAAATTATTTTGATGGATAACAACATATTAAGCTCTGATTATGGTATTGAACAAATTGAAAAAATAATCAAATTAAATTTAAAAGTGGATTTTAATCAAGATTTAGATTGTCGGTTAGTTGATAATGAAATTGCAAAAATTTTAGTTAAGGTTAAATGGCTTAAGTACATACGATTTGCGTGTGATACATCGGCACAATTGCCTTATTTATTCCGTGCGTGTGATTTGTTAAAACAAAACGGATATAGCGGATCGGTTTTTATGAATGTCCTTTTAACAGATAATATTTCAGAATGTATAAACCGCATTAATGCAATACGAAAATATAAAGATTTGCGTTTACTCCCGTTTGCTCAGCCTTTTATAGATTTTGACGGCAAAAGGAATCCTCCGCAATGGCAAAAAGATATGGCACGCTGGTGCAATAGAAAAGAAATATTTAACACCACTGAGTTTAAGGATTACAGACCACGCAAACACGAAGTTTGCAGTATGTATTTAGAATAAAATATTGTTTAACATATAAATAAAATAATCATGAAAAACAAAGACAAAGAACTTGAAGAATTAATCCGTTTAAAAAATACTACTGAAGCGCTATTCACAACAATACAGTATATTTATTTAAATGATTTAAAAGTAGATGATTTAGACGTTGCACGTTTAAAAAATATTACAACTGATTTATTTAATCAGAAAATCAACAATTTAAAAATAAATAATTATGAAAAACAGTCCTTACATGAAGATTAAGAAGTGGGAAAATCAGTTAAATAGCTATTATTTTCACGCTGAAAGATGCCTTGAAAAAGAAATCTTTTGCACCTATAACAAAAAACGTTATGATATGATTTGTCGAAATCTTGATAAATTAATAGATAAGCATCATTAATTTTACCCGTTGCAAAACGTTAAAAAACAACGTTTTGCAACTTTTTTAATAAAAAAGATAAATAAAATTTTTTTGTACGTAAAAAAAAATCTAAGTTTGCAGCGTACACAATAAACTTCATCACAAGACTTAATAGATACCTATAAAATATTTGCGGTGTCCCTTTCGGTTTCAGTAATGAGCCGAGCTTGCTTTTGAAGTTGCAAGTGTACAAAGGGTAACACCGCTAATTTTTTTTTATGTACAATTTTAAAAACTTCAACAAAATGGAAAATTTAAAACTTTCACAAATCAACACGTTGTTTACGTGTGCGGAAAATGTTAATAACATTTTCAATGTAGCTTATAAAATAGCTACAAAAATAAATTATCCTGATTTGCAAGGCTTAACAGATGCTGCGCAAGAATTAAATCGTAATTTGTTTTTAATCGCAAATTTCTTATACAATCCTGAAGCAGAACAATTTGTTGATGCTGTAATAGAAAAAGAAAAACAACTTTCACTTTAACATTCCACGCTTGGCCCTGAGGAAAAAAAGCCCGGAAAGCTTGCCGGGTACGAAAGTACCCGGTTTTTTAACTAAAAGTTTAACATTAAAACTATAAGTAATATGAACTACGATTTTTCACAAAATACAGAAGCAGAAAAAAAGCAAATCAAAAATAGTTGTTTGCAGAATATAAAAAAGTTGTTATTAATGCTCCGAAAAAAGCCAAATAACAACGAATTTATAAAAAGTAATATTCAACAAAACATCAACAAATTAAAAGCTTTAAACAATGAATAACGAAAAATTTATAAATAAACAAATTGCAGATATGAGTTGCTTTAAAGAATTTAAAACCGTTTACGAAACTTATATTTGTAAAATCGAAAACGTAAAATATACGATTATTGCATACGACGATGAAAACAACTCCGTGAAAAGAATTTTAATCCTTTATCCAACGGGATTGTATAAATCAATCACTTACAATCTTTTAAGTACTGAAAGCTTTTTTTCTTACTTAAAAAGAATGCTTGAAAATGATACTTATATCCTAAATATTCTAAAAAAATGAATTGGTATTTGAACAAAAGAAAACGTCAGTTACGGCGTTGGTTGAACAAATCAACAAATTTTCGTCGAAATGTTGTAAGAAAGTTAAAATTTGTTGAATTAAGCTATTTATATTCGCTGTGGGCATCTCCGCATTATTTTAACGATTATTGGGATTTTTTATATAAAAAATACCGTTATATTTTGCAAAAACAAAAAAAATCTAACTAAATATTTATTTTTAATGAAATATAAAAAATTAAAACGAATGTATTATAATCTTTTTAAGGCTAAAAGAGATTTTTTAATTTCTTGCGGCATTAAATATCCGTCAAAGAATTGTTATTCTTTCAGGTTCTTAAAAAGAAAAGCATTTGCGAAAGTAATAAAATCTGAGGAATATATTATTGATGTAATATAACCTGATTTTAATTTTGCAGATTCAAAAATTTTATTTACTTTTGTAGTGTTAAACATTTATTCGACATCTTAATATCATTTCTTTGCCGCACTCTTGCGGCATTTTTTTTTAGTTTTTGTTGATTTTTCTCTTAGGTATATGATAGGTTTTGCAAAGGTTTTTATAAGGTTTGCAAAACCTATATTTTTTTTTGTTTTTATATTATTATTTCTTATTTTTGTAGCATAATTCTTTCATATTATCCCGCTGTGAAGCGGCGTTTCTTTAGGTTAAATATATACATCGAAAAAAAAAGAGTTCATCTTCCGAACTCTTTTTTTTTGTTTTTTTTTGCATAATTACTCAAAAATATAATACTTTTGCTATCAGTTTAATATAAAACTCTCAGTATTAATCATTTTAATCTTATTTATCATGGTAAAAGAAAGATATAAAACCCCTTCTGAAATCATTGAAAATAATCCCAAAATTTCAAAGATTTGGGATTGTCGGCAAATCGGTTATTTGTTTTATTGTAAGCTAATTAGCGGTAAAAAATTACCTCGTGGCTGTCTTGTTTCGGAGCGTGAAGTATTAGAAATTTTTAATCGTTATATATTGTGTAATGACAATTCCTAATTCTCAATTGTCTTTATTTTATTTATCGTATAGCTTTGACGCAATTTATTTGAGTTTAAGTTATACGATTTTTATTTTTACAGTTATTGAATAAAGTAGATTGTTTTTCGGCTAAGTCGTGAGATTTAGCCGATATTGTAAAAATAAAAATATAAAATCAAAATAATGGCTGAAGAGAAAAAAACACACCCGCTTTTATGGGTTGCACTTATTGGTGCTGGCGTTGCTGCATACTCGTATTTTAAAACAGCAAAAGCGGCGTTAAATCTTGATTATCGTGTTACTAAATTTCAGATTTACAATTTAGTAAAAGACGGTAATTTGGTTTTACGTTTGCAAATTTTATTTACGAATCGTGAAGCATCGCAAATTGTTGTTAATAATATTGATTTATCAGCATATCTTAATAGTATCTATTCAAGAAGTGAAGACGGCAGTATTACTGTTTATAATAACGGTGATTTTTTTGCACGTCTGAAAGATGATAGAGGATTTGTGATTGCCGCAAATTCAGATACTTATCAAGATTTTTATATAAATGTTTCGTGGAAAGATTTAGGAAAAATTCTTGCATTTAATATCGTCGATATTGTTCGGTTTATTGCAAATAATAATGTCCGTGAAATGGTTAATGAATTACTCAGTAAACCGGTATTAATCAAAGGCGATGTTAAGGCAGAAAATATAAAATTTCCTATTACTCAAGTAGTTAGTGTAACTAATTAAAATGTTTGGATTAGGTAACATAACAAAATCGGTTAATTTGTCTTTAAGTCAAAATAACGGACTCGGAAAACCCACAGTTAAATTTGAATTTGAAGATAATAATTCTTTGTTTGATTTTTTTGTAAAAACAAACAAAGCCGGTACGGAGTATGCGCAAAATGTTGAGTTTGAAGACGTTCAAGATTTTGAAAAAACGAATAATAAGAAAAAAAACATAAGTACTTCAACCCTTTTATATTTACCAAATTCAAACGATAAAGAGGATAATACAAAAACTACAAATCCTAAATCTTTACCACCGTCAGGACCGGAAACGAAAAAAGACAAAAAGACAAATCCGAAGGCTTTACCACCGTCAAGCACATCTACTTTGCCAAATTTGAAAAGTGTGTTAAAGCCTGAAGGCGTTTATATAAATCACAGAAAAATAGGCGATTACGGATATATAAATGACAATTTGAAGTACATTAACTTCTATATTGACAAAGAATATATGGTTAATGATAATATATTCAAATGGTCTGAGCGTATATTTCCGCACGCAGTTATTATTATTTGTTTTCAGAGTAACGGCATTTGGAAGTTTTTCTTTCAACGTCCTAAATATAAGGATTTTATATATAAAAAATTCCCAAATAGTTTTATTCAAAACAGCGGTATTAAGTACTTTATATTTGATTTGCAGCATATTGAAAAGGTCATTCAGGCTTTTGAAAGTGAAGGTTATCCCGTTGTATTAATACATCGTAATATTGTAGAAGATATTAACGATTTATCTACGCAGACAAGTCAGAAGGCGTTACCTCCGTCCGGATTGGAAACTAATGATACATCTATCCCGTATGGGTATGAAAAAATTACAGATGAAAAAGTTATACAACGTTTTAATGAAAATAAAAATATTCTTAATAATCGCGGACTAATACCTGTCAGTGATATTATTTCAGTTATCGAAAAAAAACCGTCTGTAATTTTTACGACCGCTGGCACAGACGGCATAAAAAAATATAAGTTTAAGGGAAAAGAAGAGGGCGAATTTGTATTTGAAGCTGTTAATGATAACGGTGAACCGATTCCCGGAGAAATTAACCTTAGATTTTCCCACGACGGTATCGAGAGACTTAACGCTTTAAAATCGTGGTTTATTAATCCTGAATCAACGTCGCAAACAAGCGACGTTAAAACAGTTGCGCATCGTTCAGTTAATTTCGATAATTTCCAAAAACGTTTTGAAAATGCAAGCGGCTGGGCATCAATGGACCCGGAACGCAGCGCAAGAGTTAATCGCAACGCATATCAGGAAGTTTATAATAAATATATTACAGAAGTCCCTGAAGGCAAAGAAGATGCTTTTGATAATTACTTCAATAAGCTCTTAGATGATTTGATTTCTAAGCGTAGCCGCACCGCCTCTGTTATGGTTACAGGTTCAGGCGGTATCAGCGCAAGAAAGGCGAAACGGCTTAATGATAACGCAGACAGATATTTTAAAGCGTCAGCCGAATTTGAGGATAATATTGCAGATTTTGTTAATAAGTTGCAGCGCAGCGCAAGACGAGCGGAATTTGTTGCAAAATCAACCGAAGAACGCAGCGATGACCGGTTTAATGAATTAAAAAAAGAAATTGACGAAACAGCGCAATATCAAGAACTCTGGAGAAAGTATAAAAAAGATACTTCCTTAGTTCCTCAAGCTGACTATGAATTTTATTTAACGCATTATAATATTAATAATAAAGCTGAAGCGATTGTATGGGCCTTAGGACACATGCAAAATCGGATAACGCTTAATAAAGCAGGTCTTTATGATAAAATCAGGCGTGAATATAACAACGGTAATAATATTACTGTTAATCGTCTGTTAGACTATCTGAAAGACAAAAACTTATTTACAGATAAGCACAAAATTTGGAATCTGCGTAAACTTGTCGAAAATAAAGAAGATTTTGACAAACTCGACGACGTTAATAAGATTTTTGAAGGTGCTGAAATTATTGAAAACAGACAGCTTGACCGGGTTCAAATTAAATTTGACGGCATACCAAATGACAGCGTCCGGAACGAGCTAAAAAAACACGGCTTTAGATGGTCGCCTTTTTACAAAGTTTGGCAGCGGCAATTGACGTGGCAAGCAGTGCGAAAGGCTTATGAAATTGTTAGTAAATTTTATAATGAAATTCCTAATACTTTAGGTAAGCCTACTATCAAATTTGAATTTGAAAATAACGACGATGTTTTTAAAATGTTTGAAACTCCGGGACTCTCCGGCAATATGTTTGCCGTTTTTAATTGTCCTATTTCAGATTTAAAATGTTTGGGTTTTTCTCCTACATATAAAAAATTATCGTCTTATGATAGTTTGGTTGATACCCCTCAAGGCGGTAAAACTTTAATGGGTTACGGATTTGAAAGCGCAACTTTAAACGAACTTAATAATGCTTGCAAATATTATAAGCAAGTTGAAAAACTTGCACAGCATTTGAAAGGTGATTCTCCTTTGCAAAGTGCTTTTAATGTTTGGTACTTCTTACACGAAAATATTATTTATAATTATGATACTGAAGGACAAGAGGAAATAAGGACTCCGGCACGCAGTTGGGCGGACCGTTTAACCGGTATTGATTGTGATTGTTTGTCTGTGCTTACAGCTTGTTTGTTATTCAATATGGGTTATAAACCTAAATTTGAAATTGTTGGATTCAACAATAATAATTGTTACAGTCATATATTTGTTAATCTTGACGGTCTTGCAGTTGATAGAGTTTTGCCAACTTTCTTAAAACGCCCTGACGGTATCACAAATACAAAAATTATGGAAATCCCTGTTTTTGAACTTAATGGCGGAGATGAATTAATTAATGATTGTTTACTTAACGGCATTTATCAAAGCACACTTAAAAAGGTTGTTGATAATGCTAATAGTAATGATATAATTAATTTGCGCAAAATTGAGTTACTTAATAATTTGCAAAATTCTGATACTAATGCTTTTAAGTTAGCATCTATCTTAATGCCTTATGTATCATTAATCGACGATGACGGAAATTTTTATTTTACTGATTCTGTTATTGCTGATAGTGCTGAACTTGCTGATAATAGACTTTATGAACTTTATACAAGCGGTGCTTCAGACTCCGAAAAAGAAAATTTCTTAAAACAATTTGTTAGTGCTTTTAGAGAAATTCATATCGAAGTTGAAAGCGGTAATAAACCGTTTGTAAACGTTAAATTTCAAAATGTTTTCTCAAAGCCTTTCACAGTCGAAGGCAATATGATAGAGAAAAAATTAATTACTTTAAATCCGAATTTTAATCGAATTAAAGAAGCTATTTTGTTTTTGTTGTCTGTTAATTATGCCGATTTAGCAAAGAAAATTGCAGTTGGTTTATTACCGCTTGACAGAGTTGTTAATAACGGTTAT
This sequence comes from uncultured Lachnospiraceae bacterium, assembly GCA_947165105.1. The sequence continues at coordinate 8,192 of CAMUZC010000042.1, forward strand.
AACGAGGAAAAATGGGAAAATGCTAAAATCGCAAATGCAAAGTTATTTGAGTTTTGGCGGCTTATCGGTGGCGACACTGCATTATTGATTGAAAATATTAAAGACGGTTATTATAATAATCTTTCAGGCTGTAAAACTTTAAGCGGAGTAGATTCTATTGATGAAACTATTACTACTGATATAGCAGTTAAAAGAATTGGTAATTTTTTAACTGTTATGTTAGATTGGTACAAAGATATTGAGCCGTTAAATATTATTCAAAACAATGATAATCATATTGTTAATTCTGTTAGTGCTGACTCTAACAGTCTTGAGGATAATTCGCTTTTAAGTTCAAAAGCGTTTATCGCTGAACAACCGAAAATAAGCGTTAATAATCCGGGTTTGTGGATTGTTGCAGCAGCAGCGCTCGGATTATCGGCGGTTGCATTGTCTAAAAATAAAAAGTAAAAAATTATGAGAAATATAAACTCTATATTAAACGGCGGCACTAACGATTGGTATAATGATAACAGTTCGTTAGTTGATGCAGGGTTAAATCTTGTGGATAAATGGTTGTCAAAAGACGGCGGCAATAATAACAACAACGGCGGCAATAATAACAACAACGGCGGCAATAATAACAACAACGGCGGCTATAATAACAAGCCGCAAGTTATTTATATGCAAAATCAAAAAGATGATAATACTTTATTATATGTTGCTATCGGCGCAGCGGCATTGATAGCGGTTGCGTTGATAATGAAAGATTGATTATGATTAAGTCTAAGTATAATAATATCGGTCTCGGTCTTCCGCTTTTGAAAATAATGTCAATTGCATGGAAAATTGACCAAAAACAGGGAGAAAAACTCGACAAAGAATGGCAAGCTGAATACGATGCCGACAAAGCTTCTATTGTAAAAATAGGCGGGTATAATGTTTGGCGTAATAATCAGGGTATCTATACTATTATTACTCCTGAGGTCGATAAATGGAGACACGGGAAGGAATTACCTTTCGTTTATGAATATCACGGAAGGGCAGATTTACATAATGCTTTAGAAAAATCCGGCATTCTTAGACCGTATCAGTTTTACTTAGACATTAATACAAAGCAAGCTACGCCGGTATATCCTTCTGAATTTGCAAGGGTTTTCGGCGGCGGTTCGTCTTATAACAGCGGCGGTTCGTCTTATAACAGCAGCGGTAATTATGTTACGATTCAGCAAGCTGCAACGCAGAATAAAAGCAAGAAAAAAAAATATATTGCTTTAGCGGTGTTAGGAATTGCAGCCGTCGGAATGTTTTTAATATTAAAAGATTAATACGATGAAAGATTTTCTTACTCTTAATAAAAATATGTTAGGTGCAACAACCAGCGGCAGCAGCTTTAATGTAAGCCGAAGAGGTTCAAGTTCAACCGGCTCACATAGTTCAAGCGGTTCAAGCTCTTCAAGTGGTTCAAGTAGTTCAAGCACTTCAAGCAGTTCTACTAAAATAGACAAAACGACAACACCGCCGGGCGCAGTCGGTTTTCATTCTTCAAGCGGTGAAAGTTGGACGGTTTATTATGATAGTAATGGTAATAAATATAATTCTATTGAAGAGTATCAAACCGAAATGAAACGGCAAGAGGAGGAGCGAAAAAGGAAAGAGGAGGCAGCCGCAAACGGACACAATCACAATCATCATGATAGGGGTGGTAGTGGTAACAGTGGTAATGGCATTGCACCCGGCGGCAATTACGGTTTTAATTTAGACGATGATAACGTTAGAAACTTAATTAATAATTCTGACGATTCAGAAGACGATAATACTTTGCTGTATGCAATATTAGCCGGAATCGGTGTTGTTGGTGTCGCTTTTTTGTTTAAAAAAAATAAAAACAAAAAGAAAAACAAAAAGAAATAAAAAATGGAGACTTGTATTAAAAAAACGATAAAAAAAGAATCGGAAAAAATTAATAATGCTATGAAAAGCTTGCCAAGCGGTTCAACTACTTCAAGCGGTGATAATTTTAATTTTCCGGACGATGTAACATTTATTACAAGTTCTGATTATTTGGAGCATCAAGATAAAGTCCCGCTTTTTGCTAACTTTATTTGGGTGTATACTCCTGACCTTGACGGCTGGGTTAAAACTCCTAAAGCAATGCCTAAGGGTTCTAATTCCTCATATACCGAAAACGAACCCGAAACTAATAATAATATTTGGCTTTGGCTTTTGGGCGGTGTTGTAGTTGTCGGAGGTGGTTTCCTCCTTTTTGGAGGTAAAAAGAAAAAGAAACGAAAATAATTAATTAATAATATAAAAATATATAAATATGGCTATAATAAATCAAAAATGGCGCAAAGATGCAAGTGAAAACGCTATTAATGCGTTTGTTCGTGCTACGGGTGCTGGAATAACGGCTACTATATTACACAAAGTAACTGCATCTGAATTTACATCTAAATCAAGTCTTAATGCAACAATCGGCAATGTTGCCGCACCGATTTGGACATTACTCACACTTGCCGGAGATATTTTCTTACAAAATCCAATGTTGAAGGCGTTTTGTCAAGGTTCTTATGCGTTTGGAGCTGTTAAAGCTTTATCCGTCGTTGCGCCCGTTGTCGGTGATTACACCGGTTTAAAAGGCGTAGAGATGAAAAAAATTATGAACGGAGTAATTATGAACGGCACACCGGCATTGCAGCAAAAAAATAATACTCAAGAAGTATTGCAAAAAATTGCTAAACGTGCGGAGGAAAAAGTAATCGCAAACGCAAATTCTAACGATGAAAAAACGGTTACTGATGTAGCTGAATCAATGTTGTAAAATTAAAGTTTAATTATAAAAATAAAATAGGTTATGAAAGATAATTCTTTGAATACTCGCTCACAATTATTGCTTGCTACTTATGTAGACAAGATGTCTGCATCTATGCAAGAAGCGTTTGATAAAGGACAGTTGAAATTTTCTGACGGCTATTATTTCAAGAGATTTAAATTGCCGGTTGCTGCATCTGGTTTGCAGAATTTGTTGTTGAACGACGATTCTCAAAAGGACGGTTTCTGTTCAATTTCAAAACAAAAAATTTCACAAGGTTGTGCATTTATGGCGGACCGCTTTACTGTTAAAGTCGGTTTAGTTGATACAACCGCAAGCGGCGCACCTACTTACGCACAAGTTTCAGAAGGCGCAATCGAATACAAACCCGTTGATGCAATTGCAACGACTTTGCCCATTTTAGCATCAGCAGAATTAGAATTTACTGTTAATGGTGTTACACAGTGGACATCACCTATTAACGCATTTAACCATGAAACTTTATTCGCAAACAGCGACAAAGACGGTATTAACGTAAGCGCACCGTGTTTTGTTAATGACGAACAATTAATGCAATTCCGTTTGAAATTGCCTCAAGGACTTTCTATTTCGTCTAATTACGCAGTATGCGTTGAAGTTGTCATGTACGGTGCTGAATGTAGAATTTCACGTTAAAAAAAAAGTCTGGGAAAAAGCATCGCTAAAATTAAGGGGGACAGTCAGCGGTTAATCGGATGCCGCCCCCCTACTAATTAATAAGATTTTAAAATGAAAGATACATTTATACAAAATAAAGTTATTGCGATTGCCGCAAATTCGGGTACTACCACACAATCATTTTTATTTAAAGCTGATGATTGTTACCCGTATTTGTCGGGAATTGCTGTAATATTCGCCGGTGATACGACTCCAACCGCAGACGAAATTCAATTCGAGTTAAGAAGCGATTTTGAAACAGTCTTAAGTTTTTCGCCGGCTGAAAATTGGCTTAAAAATCCCGGTTCTAATAGTTTTAATTTGCAAGATGTTTTCAAACCGCTTTGTTTAGAAGCAAAAGGACGTAATTTTTATTTTAATATAAAAACTACAAATAATGATGCGTTTTCTTTTGTTGTCTTGCTAAAACAAACTTTAAAGCCGATTGATTGTGTAAGATATGACGAACAAAGTTTTGTTTGTTCAGATGCGGAACTCGGACAAGGTTTTGCTATAACTTTGCCGTCTGATTACGACAAAGTTAAAGGCGTTATGTTATCAAGTGCTTTAAGTATCGAAACAGCGAATAATATCGCTTTTGAAATTTATGATTCACTTGGTCAAATTGTAGACCCTTTGCCGGTTTCAATCTTGAGTCCTTCTGTGAATACGCAATACGACAACGGTTTTTATCCGATTGAATTTGAAAGTAAATCAAAACAAATTTTTGTAAGATTTACGGCGTTGGATTCATCGGTCGTTTATGTACCTCAAAGTTTTACAGTTACTTTTTTGTTAGTATAGAATATGTTAGATGTTTTAAAATACATAGAAAAATACGCTGAAAATCATAATATTATTGATTATTCGCTCAAACATCGTGTTTTAAGTTTGAAAGATTTTAACACGCAGCAAAGCTTTGCGCCCGGGATCGGTTTCTTTTATAATTTAAAAGTTTGCGGAGAAATCAGCGATGTTAATAATATTACGAATCCTTTTTTGTTCGTAAGCACACCAACCGAATTTTTAAATTTTGCTGATATTGCAACAATTAAAGATTACGGGACTATTCAAGTAGCTGAAAGTAATTTAATTATTACAGCTGAAAGTATGCTTACAGTTAAGTATCAACAAGGCGCAAATTGTTTATTTAATAAAATTCACACAGCGCAATTTATGTATTTATACATGACTATTAATGAACGTCGAAAAGGTAACAGTAATAAAGCTGAGAAAGTTAATATTAATATTATAGATAAAGTTTACTAAATATGAGCACACAAGTTTTTAAAAAAAATTTCATCTTTGAGAGAATCAAAGATACCGGGTTCCCGTTTTGGTCGTTAGGTCTTGTATCAGGCTTTAAAAACGTTGCTAATGTTATGCAATATTGGGGTGCTGATTTTGACGACGACGACACGAAAGAAACACAAATCGAAAAAAGTATTGAAAGACTTGAAACAACGTTATCAAGTTTTCCGTCTGATTCTCAATTTCAGATTGATTTGAAAGTTTCTAAACAAGCAAACGGAAGCGGCATTGTTGGTCCTTTTCTGTTCGTTAATAACAATGATATTGACGAAAAAGAACAAAAGCAACCACAAAACCAACTCGGCACGATTCCGCCAGGTTATGTTCCTGAATCAACTTTGAAAGGTATTGAGGACAAATTAAGAAGTGATTTTGATTTAAAATTTGAAAAATATCGTAACGAAGTCGAAAGGCAAAAAAGAGAGGACGAATTTAAAAGACGTGAGGAAAGTTTAAACGAAAGAGAAAAAGAATTAAAAGAACTTGAAAAGTCTTATAATTCATCTGTTGCAAAAACGGCTGATATTTTTATTGAAATCGGTAAAAAAA
>CAMUZC010000043.1 GCA_947165105.1 uncultured Lachnospiraceae bacterium
ATCCCCAATGCCCAAGCCCCATTAAATAAATATACTGTATAAATATATATATAATTAAATAATTTTATTTAAAAAAATAATAAATAATTATATATCATTAAACTTAATCCTAATTAAATGATTTAAATATTATTTATAATATTTAAAGTTTTTATTCATTTATCTAATATATGATAAATACGAAAAAATATTTTTTAAAACAATTAAAAAACAAATGAAAACTATAAAAAGATTTAGTTTTCTGGCATTATTATTATGGATGGTTGTCATCCAATCAACTATGACTCAAGACACCTGCCCATCAGGTATGAGAAAAACATATTTAGATGAAACATCAGCAAGTGAAGAAGGTGCCGCTAGAAATTATGTCCCAGCATTACTTTTCCATGAAGGTAATGGGGCTCTATGGTACAGAAGAAAAGTTTTAATAGAGCCTAGATTTGAAGTTCATTTAAAAGCTGAGATCAATGGAATTGATTATATAGAAACTAATACTGAAGGAACTTTACAAGGTTTTACTATTGTTATTTCTAAAAACAAAAATAAATTAAGTACTGGAACAAGTGATTATATAGGATATTATGGATTCACAAAAAGCTTTATTCTTGAATTTGATTTTGATAAAACTCTTAATGATCCTGATGAAAGTAGCTATTCTTTCAGGTATTGTGATTCTCAATGCTCAAATGATGATAGTGCAGCCTATATTTCTGGAAAATTAATTAATCAAAGATTTAATCCTTCAAAAGACATGACTTGGGATTTCAGGCTTATATATACTGACAAAAAATTAATGGTATATTCTGGACCAAATGAATTACTTTTTTCTCATAATGTAGATCTATATAGTGTTTTAGGTTCAAATACTGCTTATGTAGGATTCACTGGTAACATGAATGGTAATAGAAGAGAATTAAATGTCCTTGGAACATTTATTTGTGAAGATAATTTTGATATTTCTAAAATGAGCGGTAAATTCTATGTGGATGAACAAGAATTAGATACTTATACATATAAAGCTGGTGAAACTGTTCAATATCTTTTCTCATTTATCAATAATAAAGGCCAAGTAATACCACATTGTTTCAGACAAGGTATCTGGACTTATTCATTCTCTTTATCTTTAGATTGTGCTGCTTCTAACTTACAAATCAGAATGAAAGATGAATATAGCCTTTTCTTATCGATGAATGCTTGCAATGTTCTTGGTGAACACACTATTGGTATATCTGAAGCTTCTCATGGTGTAGGACCAGAAAATAAATATACCATTGTCGGAGGTGCTATAAACAATATAAATTTAATCGGTCATGATGGAACTGTAACAAATATAGATAATTTTTCAACTTCTTCAAATGGTGTAAGAACATTAACTTATGGAACAGTAGATGGAGATTTCCCTTTAAAAGGATCTTCAATTGAAATAGTACTTGATTTTGAATTAAAAGATAGCTTTGGAAATGATGCAGATGCCGGTACAACATCATCTGATATATTAAAAAATACTGGATTAACATTAACTAAAGCAAATTCTGCCACTCTTACTATGAGACAAAAAGATTCTCATTATCAATTAGTTATTACTGTAGTAAAAACTGGTAGCTATGAAATTACTAAAAACGCCTATATGTCAGAATCTATTAATTTCAATGTCATAATAGGGGGAGTAAGTGCTGCTGATTCTTATTGTACTATAGATGGATATACTGAAGCGCCAACTTTAAAAGAAGGAGATACTGCATATTATAATTGTTACTTTAAAGATGGAAAAGGAAATATAATGGATATTAAAACATTTATTAGTACAGGTGAATATGACTTTTCTTGCCAAACAAAAAGAACTACTCCTTCATCTAAAACATATACAAATAGTTATAATGATAAAGGAAATTATTATCAATGCCCATTCCAAATTACAGAACCAGGCATATACCAATTTTATGGGTATTTAACTACTAAAGACAGTAAAAAATCAAAAACAACTATTAGCCCAAAAGTAAATATAATATATGTATCAAGTTCTTCTTTTTCATTAGGTAATGCAAAAATATTCAATTATTATACTAAAAAATGGGTAGATATAGATAATGCTGTAATTGAATATAGAAATGATAAAGGAGGTAAATTAACATCATTAGATTTCGCTGATTCAACAGGTACACTTATATCTAAATATAAGACTTATCCTTCAAGTTTCGATGTTTCAGAAGTTAAAGTTGAATTTTATAGTGATCACGATTATTCTTTTAATTATCCAAAATTTGTTGCAGAAATATATCATGATAATAATTCCCCTGAATATATAGGTATATATAATGTAGATAAAAAAGCTTCTGATAATATTATTCCAAGATCTTCTTATGATTATACTTTAAAGATAACTTATAAAAGTGAAGTTAAATATGTCACTTTTAGATTTAATTCAAATACATTAAAAATTGGTTCTTATACCACTTGTTTCCATGAATATAGTTTCCAAAAAACAAAGGAATCATTTAGTGTGAATTATAATGACATTGAATTTTCAATGGGAGTAGAAAAAAAGCTTAACACACTTGTATTAAAAACAAATGATAATAATTTATATAATTATGATATAGGTAAAAAAAATATTAAAGTTGAATTAACAAATAGTGGAACATTAAGTTATAGAGTTGTACCACTTTCAATTGCGGGTACTTATGAAATTTATGCTACTATAAGTAGCCAATATTGGGGTAACATCAAATTAACAGTAGAAGGAAATGAATTAGCAAATTATTATGTCTATTCTTCAGAATCTCAAGCTTGTTATTTACAATATCAAAAGCCTGAATTATTTGAATTTACTAGTTTACCAGAACCTAGAGAACATTATTATGATTATATAGGAGATTATGTAGATGGTAATTTAGAATTTTTCTTCTTTGTTTTAGATAAAAACTATAAAAATTTAACTAAAGATAATATCTTTGATAATAATGTTGATATTTATTGCTTACAATATGGTGCTGATACAAGAAAATATACAATATCATATAATAAAACTGCTAAAGCCTATCAATTTAGAGATAAACTTGATTTCGCAAACCAACAATATACTTGGGTATTTCACATGAGAGATGGTACTTGTAATCACAAATATTATGTAAAATATGATCAATCAAGAATAAAAAAAACAGTTTCTTTAGAATATTCTTATTATAATTTATTAAAAAATGATATAAATATAAATGAATATGGTTTTGTTGATGTATATTTAAAAGATGGAAATAATGCATTTATGGGAATAACTGAAGGTAAATTAAATGAAATAAAAGGAAATGTTCAAGTTACAGCAATAGATCAATCTACTAAAAAATCTTTTAATCTTGAATTTGCTCAAATTACAAGTAATTATGCTATTAGATTCCAACATGCTTTTGATACAGCAAGTACTTATGAAATTATAGCCTATTATAATACTCATGATATCCCATGTAGTGGTTCAAAAATTTTAAAAGTTACAGCTCCTGAATTTAGTTTGAAATCAAGTAAATTACAAATGGTATTAGATTCTACAATTGATATGTATCCAAATACAAAATATACAATTCAAAATAGTTTACAAATTCCTTTCTATAATTTAATTTTATATACTTCTGGTGGACTCAAAACTATATATACTTCAGCAAATCAATTTTCATGTACAATGACTGGACAAGGAATAAATATGAATTTAAAAGTTAATAAAAAAGGTGATTATATTCAATTTACTTATCAAAATGAAGATAAAGACCAATTTTCAAGTTTAAAAGGTGGAGATTATATTTTAACAGTTACAGCTGATGGAGAAAGCCAAGATTATCAATTATATTTAGTAGGAGATGGTGATAACGATTATTCTAATGAAAAAGATTATGATTTATCTCAAACCTTTCTAGATCCAACACATATTGATGGTCAAGTCGGAAAAACATATGAAATTAAATTAGAATTTAGAGCAAAAGATGGACTAAGATGGAATTATAGGGGTTCTTTGGATAAATTCAAATTTACTAATTCTTATGGATTAAGTAGTGATAAATTTATTACTAAAGTTGTGGAAGGATATAAAAAAGGTCAATATATAATATCTGTTACTCAAAATGTAGTTACTGATAAAGGAGATAATATATTAACTATATTATATGACAGCAAACAAATACCTCAAACTGTTTCACTTACAATTAAAGGAGGAGATTTTGCCAAATTAGTGTTAGTAGATGGACCTACTGATGGAAATGTTATAAACCATCCTATTTTAACTTTCAAGCCAGTAGATTCATTTGGTAATTTATATACCTTTGATAGTTCAGTAACTAAAGAATATCTTAATAAATTAACTCATGGAAAATCTTTAGAAGGTGTATCTTTAACAACTAATAATTATCTTGAAAATGGTTTATTAAAAGTTCAATACAAAACTACTATTAGTACTAATGTCCAAGTAACTTCAGATTATTTAGATGAGCCAATTAACTATAGAATTAAAAGTGGTCCTATATCTCCTGAAACATCATATGCTGAAATGCAAACATCCCCAGATCAAGCTGCTGGAAGTAATTATACAATTGTTATATATCCAAAAGATATATATCTAAATGATATTGATGATTTAGGTGATAAACAAAAAGATGAATTCCTTACTTATTATAAAATTGTTGAAACTGATGAAAAATTCACTGTAAAAGACTGTAAACTAAGTGAAGGGCATTCAAGTGCTATTGATATTATTATTAGAAAATTAATAGATGATACTACTAATGTTTATGATACAATTGAATGTGTTACACCAATTTCATATATTGGTAATATAGCTTTCCATGTACATTATTTAGAAGATGAAATAGAATGTAAAAATTGTGTATTTTCTGTCTTTGCTAGTCAATTTGATTTCCAAAATACAAAAACATATTATAAAAATAAAGAATATTATTTAGATACAAAAAAGCAAAATGAAGTAGAAGCCAAAAAAGAACCAATATTTGATATAACATTCTTTGACCAATTCAAAAATAGTATTACAGATCCTGAATTCTTAGAAGAATTAGATATTGAAGTAATCTTTGAAGGAGCTGATGTTAAATTATGTGTAACTAATTCAATAGGTAAAAAAGTTGCTACATTATGTCCATCATCTAATGGAGATGATAACATCAACAAATGGCAATATATTACAAATGGAGACAATTATAAATTAATAGTACAAGAAAAAGGTGTTCCAGATAATAAACTTGAATATAATATTACTATAATAGGAGGTTCAGATGGTTCATCAGATGATCCAGATTTCTCAAAAACAAAGTTTGAACCAACAACAATAAAAATACAAGCCGGAGATGAAGGAAAAACTATTATGGAAATTAGAACAGCAAAAGAAGTCCGTAAAAATTATTGGTATCCAGATTTTAATGACAAAATAAAAGTAGAATTCAATGAAGATAAAGATACTTGTTCATATTCTGTTGATAAAGCTGATTTACCAGGACAATATGCTATTAAAGTAACATGTACTAAAGTAAATGAAAATAATTATTTCACTGTTACGGTTGATGGAAATAAAATAGATCAAAAAATAAATTTAATAGTTACTAGTGGTCCAGCTTATTATTTAGAAGTAGAAGATAAAGACAAATTTACTGTTTCTGGAGATAAATATACTTGGAAAAATTATATATCAAATGATGATGAAATTAATTTCAACTTTAAATTACAAGATAAATATAAAAATTATATATTAACTTCAGTTAAAGGTACAAATCAAATTACAATTAGTTCTGATTCATTTGGTACTAATGAAAATTATTACAATTATGATTTCAATGACCAAAAAAAAGATTATTTATTCACTGATAAAATATATATGGCAATTAATAAACATACTTGGAATATAGTATGTAATGAAAGTGGTAAAAAATATTCATTTACCTATACTAGAATTCCTGGAAAAGTAGATGTAGACAAATCATATTGGGCAATTGATAAAACAGAATATATAATTAATGAATCATCAACTGTCTTAGTTACCTTAGTAGATAAATATGGAGTTAATTTAGGTAGTGTAAGTGGGCAATTAGAAAAAGAAAAAGATAATCTTAAAGTAGTTACTCATAAAGATAAAGATATTGAATATAATTATAATTCTGTTACAAAAGATAATAATATAAAATATTTATATACTTATAAAGCCATAGGAACATATGAAGTATCTGTCACTTATGATGGAAAACAAATTGGTGAAAAGAAAACTGTTACTGTTTCTTACCAAAAAATTGACTTAAAATCAAGTAAATTATATTATGATATAGGAGATGGAGTAGAAAATTATATGACTACTACTGAACAAACAAATATAAATAATTTAGAAGTTTGTCCTTTCTATAAATTATATTTATATACAGCTAATGGAGAAAAAATTACTTTATATGATAAAAAAATTAGTTCTTCATGTGTTATGACTTTCAATGATGTTAATACATGGGATTTAGAGGTATCTAATATGGATGATTTTATTTATATTTCTCATAAAGATTGCATTGAATTTAGAAAATTACCAGGAGGCTTATATCATTTAGGACTTACTGTTGATGGACAATATGCTGATTATCCACTTTATTTATTAGGAGAAAAAGATGTATCTCCATATCAAAAATATGATTTAAGTAAAACATATATTAGACCTACATATATAGATGGTGTAGCTGGAGAAAGATATCAAATTGATATTGAATTTAGATGTAAAGATGGTTTAAGATGGAACTATGAAGTTAATCTTAATTCATTTGATATTAGTAATTCTTACAAATTAGATTCTAATTTAATTATTCTTGAAAAAACAAAAGGAGAAAAAGATGGACAAATTAAATTATTTGTAACACAATATGTAGCAACAACTGGAGGTAAAGATAATATCCTTTCATTCACTTATGAAAAAAATTCTATTCCTCAAACAGTTACTCTACATATTAAATGTGCTCCTGATCTATTTGAATTAGTTTATGATTCTGGTGCAGTAGATGGTACTGTTATAAATCCTTCAATTGTTAAATTCATACCAAAAGATAAATATGGTAATTTATATACTGATATAACTAATACAACATTATTCCCAAAATCAAAATTAGAACAATTAACAAATGGTGCATCAGATAGAGGATATGATTTAACTACTAATAACTATGCTACTGATGATTACTTCTTAAATGTCCAATATGGAAGTAAAAAAGTTACAAAAGTAATATTAACATCTAAATACAATCCTAATACTTATGAATATTATTTATGGAGTGGACCAATTGACCCAGCTCAATCTTATGCTGAAGTAGAAAAAACTGATGATGTTAAAGCTGGAGATACAACTAAATTAATTATTCATCCAAAAGATGCTTATGGAAATGATGTAACTAATGCAACTAAAGATGATTTAGATAAATTTGATGTTGATTATACAATAGATAATGATTATAAAGAAGATATTTCTGATAAATGTGATGCTTCTAAAGCTTCAACAAATATTGATTGTCAAACTATTATTACTAAAGCTGGTGATGCACAATTTTTAGTTGATTATGATGACCAAAGTGTAAAATGTATTAATTGTGAATTTACTATAGGTCCAGGTAAATTAGATTTTAGTAAAACTAAAGTTATTAACAAAAATGAAAATAAAGAAATGTCTCAAACTGAACTTAATACTTTACCTGTAACTATTCCACCTAACTTCCAACTTAATTTCTATGATAAGTATAAAAATCCTATAACAGATAAAAAAGAAGTAGAACAATTAAACGTAGGTACTGAAATAGTTGTAACTGATGTTAAATTATGTGTATCAAATGATGAACTTCATAAATTATCTAAATTATGTAAATCTCAAGATAATGATGAAAATGAAGAAAAATGGCAATATGTGCCTAATGGAGAAAATTATAAATTAATTGTAACTGATAAAGATACAAAAGAACAATTAACTTATCCAGTAAAATTAACAGGAGGATACTCAGATGGTGATCCAGATCAAATAGCTCCAGAAAAAACAAGTTTAGAACCATCAGAAATAACCTTAGTTGCAGGAGAAGAAGGAACTGTTTCCTTAGAATTAAGAACCGAAAATGATAAACGAAAATCATATTGGTTTGCTGAGCCAGAAAAACATATTTCAGTTAAATTCCCTGAAGAAGTTAAAAATTGTACTTATTCTTTAGCTAGAGATGAAAAACCAGGACAATATAATATTAAATTCAAATGTTATAAAAAAACTGATCCATTTAAAGCTACTGTTACAGTTGAAGGTGTTGAGGTACCTAAACCAATAACAATTAAAGTCATTCCAGCAGAGCCATATAAATCCAGATTATTCAGAATGACTGGAGAAGAAATTTTAGAATCATATTTAGGTAGTGTATCAGTAGAAGATTCATTCCAGATGATAAATAAACTCTATGATAAATATGACAACTTAATAACAAATATTGATTTCAATTTAGCCATTCTCCAAATTAAAATGGCACCAGTTAATACTTCAAAGTCTCATACCTGGAGCGCTGATTTAGCTGCTCAAGCCAACGGTGAAATTATTATTACATTAAAATCAACTTATGCTATTGAACATATTGTAGTTGGTAAATATTTCCCATTAGATCAATATTCTATAATATTTACCCCTGGAGCTCCTAATGCTGATAACAGTTTATTAGAAGTAAGTGATACTGATGTATGGGTAGGACAAGAAGTTAAAATTTATATTACTCCATATGATAAATATAATAACTATATAGATGCAAGTGCTTATAAAGATGTATCTCCTTATCAAGTTAAATATAGTAATGAAAAAGAAACAAATAAAGTAATTACTGTTAAACAATCTGTAGAAGTTAAAGATGGTAAAAATGTACTTACTTATCCTGCTTCTTTCTATGTTAAAGGTATAACTACTATTAATGGATATATTGATGCTAATCCTATTCATTGTGTTGTTTGCAAAATTAATATTAAAGCTAAAGATATAGATTTCTTAAATTCTAATGTTCTTAGATTAGAACCAACTAAAAATGAATTTGAGGTATTGAAAAATGGTACTGTAGAAAAGAATACTAAAGATGAACCTTTATATAGATTATATCCTAGAGATGAATTTGGAAATTCTATAGATATTCTTCCAGAAGATGAAATTAAAAAATATTCATCATATTTATCTGCTCAATTTGAAGATACTGTTTATAATCTTAAATTAAATAATAAAGAAACAACCAATCAAGAATATGCCGAATTCGCAATTGATGATGATAACAATAAACATAAATATACTGATTTAGTTGGAGGATTTTATGATTTAATATTTACAGATGGTACTAAAAAATTAGCATATAATATTACTTTATATGGAGATGGTAAAGGAGGATCTAATGAACCTGTTGATATCCAATCTACTCATATTGTTGAACAAAATTTGAAATATGTTGCAGGAAATACTGGATATATGATAATAGAATTAAGAACTAAAAATAATATTAGAAAGAATCAATGGGAAGGATATGAATTTAAAGTTGAATCATGTGATCCAAATGATAAAACATTTGACTATGTCCAAGAAAAAGCAGGTACTAAAGGTGTATTCTATATAACAGTTACTAGTCAAAAAGCTAATACTTATCCAACATTAAAAGAATGTCCATTAAAAATCTATTTAAATGATGAATTAATTAATGATTTAAAACCTGAAATGGAAGTTTCACCTGATGCTGTTGTTAGGACAAAAATACTTGAAGATTATTATAAAGATGGTAAATCAAGTGATGTATTAAAAGATGGTACAGTAGATAATCCATATGTATTTGAAGTGGCTTCATACGATAAATATGGTAATTTAGCTGAAACTTTACAAGAAGTAGTAGGAATTAAAGTATCTAAAAAAGGAGGAGATGAAGTTGAAGATACTACCTCAGAAACAGATAAATCAACTGGATATAGAAAATATACCTCTCAAATAACTGTTTCTGGTACATATGTTGTAAGCACTGATAAATCTGGTCCACAAGGATTATATTTACCTAATGAATCAATATTCATTGTTCATCCAGGTGTTATCGATTTATCTAAATTAGTCGTAAAAGAAAGAGCCACTCCAATTAAAGCAGGAAGTAAGCCAGCTATAACAATTGAAGCATTTGATAAATATGGTAATGCTCTATATGTTGATAATTATGTAAATAAATTCACTGCAACATTCATTGATGCAAATAATGAAGAACATGACTCAACAGGTGCTTTTGATTCTTTAATTGAAAAAGTTGTCTATACTTCTACTACACCTGTTACTATTGTCGGTAATGTTAAAGTAACTTTAGTATATGACAAAACACAAAAAGTTGATACATCTAATGTTATCATTGTTGTAGAACCTGGTGACCCAGACCCAACAAAATCAATATTAACTCGTGAAGTAACCAAAGGCTCATTTACTCAATATAAAAATGGAGATAGTTTCTCTGTTGATGTTAATGAACCATTAATCTTAAATGTTACTTTATATGATAAATACAATAACTTTATTTCAAATATACCTAATAAAGCAAATGTAGATGATCCTTTATTATCTGGTAATAAAATGACTCCGATAAGTTTCAATGTTAGTAAATATACTTCATATTTCGGATTAGATTTTAATGAAAATGAAAAAGCAATTCATATTTATCAACATTTAGTAAAAGGTACTTATGATTTAACCTATGATGTAAAATATGATTCAGATAAAGCTTCATTTAAATATTATGTAGTAGTTACAAATGGAGATGATAAACATGGTAATGGACCATATGTTATTGAAAAATGCGTTTTAACTCCTAAAAAAACATCTTTCGTTGCAGGAAATTATGAAGAATTTACTTTAGAATTAAGAACTGAAGAAGGTTTATTATATAATGATGATATAGATATTGATGAAGATATTGAAATCGGAATAAATAAATTAGATCCATCATTTAGCAAAGAAGTTGTTAAAGCTGGTTCTGACTATGGAATATATACTATTACTATTTATTCTGAGAAAAAAGGAGATTATTCTATGGATGTATTTTTAACTGATCCTAAATCAACTGAAGGAGAAAAAGGAAATGTAGGTCCAGCTGAATATACTGTTTATCCAGATAAAGTACCATGCAAAAATTATACTAAGATAATAAGACAACCTGAATCAATAATACCAGCTGATGAAAACTTCGAAATTCATTTTACTTTAGCAGATAAATTTAATAATTCATTCAAAGGAAGAAATGATATAATAGATAATTCTTATTTAACTTTATTAAATAATGAATATCCTATATCAGTAATTTCTATGTCATTAGATGCATTAGATGATGATAAAGAAGCTTATAAATTAGTAATATATCCAAAATATCCTCCAAATAAAATGGTAATGAACGTTAAATATAATGATGGAGAAAATTCTGTATATTGCTTCATGGATGATATTATAGTGAATATTCAATCAACTATTGATTATTACCAAACTCAAATTGTATCTAAAAATAAAGAAAGAATATATGTCGGAGAATTATTAGATATGTGGTTATATACATTTGATAAGAAAGGAGAATGCTTCGATGATGGTAAAGATTATAGTCCTTATTTCGAAATTAAAGTTACTGGCCCAGCCGATTCACCTAATTTATTTACTAAAGTATACCAAGTTGAAAAAACGAAAAAAGAAGCCAATGGTGAATGTAATAATGAATACAAGATAATTACTACTGATGCTGATATATATAAATATGCCGGAGATTATCTTATTCAAGTATATGGGAATAATCTTTTAATTGGTCAAAATAACCAAGTATGTATTCCATTAGGATATTCATTATTCAATTTAGAATATGACTTTGACCCTGAACATATTTCAGTAACTGATATGGTAAAATTCAAAATTACAGGAACTGATAAATATGGAAATAAATTAACTGACCCATTACTTAATGATCTTACCATAGAATTAACCGATGATACTAATTCATATAACGAAACTGACTTAGAAGCTGATAAATATGAAATTAAATCAGGAGAATTAAATTATGAATTAGAAATTCATAAAGCTGGAACATACCAAATGCATATGTATTACAATGGTACTGAAATAACAGTAGTCAATGGTGATGAACCTTTACCCAAATTAACTGTAGAACCAGGACCGTGTCGGGCAGAAGATAATTCTCATGTATATATACCTAATAGCAAAAAATATGTATCTGTTAGACCATTTAGTTTTTCTTTTGAATGTTATGATGAATATGATAACAAAATTACTACTGGTGGTGAAGAATTTGTCGTTACAGGAAAAATGGAATATAATGATGTAGAATTAACTTCTCTTGAAATAGAAGATAATAATGATGGCTCATATACTGTATCATTTGTTCCTGATTATCCATCAATTTATTATATCTCATTATCAAATGATGGTCTAAAATATGGTAATGATATTCAATTAGAATTTGTTAAAAGAACATGTTCAGGTTCTACTCCTATATTATGTGCTAATAATGAATGTGCTACAGATTATCTTTCATGTATTCAACCACCTAATGGATGTAATATATCTGCTCCATTCCTTTGTAAAGTTGATGGTGTTGAAACCTGTGTTAAATCTCAAACTGATTGTGATTGTCCAACTGGATATATTAAATGTGACTATATGAAATATTGTGTTCCAGAAGATAGAGAAGATATGTGTCCTATATTTTTGGAATTCAAATGTCCAAAAAGAGGAGCTGAAAGACAAGCTGATGGTATTTGTAGATCTGAAGGCGGTAGACCTCCAAGTCAATTGGTATGCCCTTATGGTAAAGTACTTTGTGCTGATTTAACTTGTAAAGATAATTATGATGAATGCCCTAGATCTGATATATTAACTAAGAAGGTAAGATGTGTTGATCAAACTCAAACCGATTCAAATAGTCTATGCCCATCTACTATTACTTGTACTAATCCTGATTATGTTGTTTGTCCTGATACTAAATGTGTTGAAAATGAAATCATGTGTGGACCTATGCTTGAATGCCCAATTGATTATCCTTATCTTTGTTCTACGAATATTTGTGTTGCAGAATCTAAATTTTGTGGTAAACGTATCTCTTGTTCTGAACCTTATTCATTATGTGAAGATCACATTTGCAGAGAAAACTGTGATGCTTAAAAATTTTAATGATTATTTTTGCTCCTTATTAAGTTATTAAATTTATTAATTATTTTAATTTATTATTATTGTTATTCCATTATTATATAATATAAACGGTTAGTTAAAATGTATATTAATTATTATTAAAATTTTTTTATTTTTTTACAATTAAAAATTATTAAATAAATATTTAATAATTTTTTTTATTAAATATATTATAATTTATTTTTAAAAAAAATTTATACAATTGGGGATTGGGGATTGGGGATTGGGGATTGGGGATTGGGGATTGGGCCCA
>CAMUZC010000044.1 GCA_947165105.1 uncultured Lachnospiraceae bacterium
AAATACAAATCAATATTATACAACAGCTAATGTTTTAACTCAAAGAATGTATAGTAGACAGATGCAACCAGCAATGGTAGATATAGAGGTGGCAAACATAGATAAAAAAGCTCCGGAGTGTGAGGTCGAATATGATGTTTCAAATATTACAAAAGGAGCTGTAAAGGTTATAATTTGGTCAGATGAGGAAATTCAACCATTAAATGCTTATGATTGCACAGCAGTTGTGAAAGTTAATGAAGATGGAAGTAAGAAATATGGAATAGTAATGTATTACACAGAAAATGCAAACAGCTTAGTAACTGTAAAAGATTTAGCAAATAACTTAACAACTGTAAATGTAAAAATAGACAACATAGATACATTAGTTGATGGATTATATTCAGAAACAAATGTAACAGATGCAACAAAACAAAGTGTCAAACTTACTATTGGTGCAGACGAAAAAATTGATATACCAGAATTTAATCAGTCTAGTGTTATTGGAAAAATAAAATTAAAACAATACTTAACTGCAAAATCAGCAGTTAGAGTTGCAAATACAGTTATGTTAGATTCTGTTGGAAGTACACCAGTTTTAAAATTAGCTGAAGAATCTGGAGAAGATGGAAAATCAAACTTCAATGTTTCAACTTCTGAAGATGGAAAAGAAATTGAAATTGAGCTTACAGAAAGCGAATTAGGAGCATTATTAGCAACAGATGAAACAAACAATAAAGAATTAACTTTAGTTAACACAAGTGTTATCGATAAAAAGGATATTAATGTTACAAGAGAAGATATAGTAAATGATGATGGTAGTGTTACAGTAAAACTTACAACAGACAAACCAGTATTATTAAGTGATAAATTAGCTGGATGGGATTTAGGTGAAGACTATCAAACATTAATAAGAACATTTAAAGAGAATGTGGAAGTTGATCTTGAACTAGAAGATTTTGCTGGAAATATTACAAATGTAAATGTATTAGTAGATAATGTAAAAGAATTTAATTACGAAATTTACTATTATCCAATTGAAGAAACAGATCAATATTTAGTTGTAATAAAATCTGATAAAGAACTTCAAGAATTAGAAGGTTGGGAATTATCAGAGGACAAAAAAATGTTAGGCAAAACTATGGGTGTAAACGAAAAAATGAGTTTAAAAGTTTATGATGTGGATGGATTTGCGGCAGATATTGAAATTAATGTAAATGAAGATAGCCAAGAAATTCAAGATACAGAAGAAAATCAAAATATGGAAATAAATGATAATACTCAAAGTGATAAACCTATGCCTCAAACAGGTGAATATGTTTTATTTGCACTTGCAATCAGCTTAATTTTAACAGTTATAACAGGAGTTACTTTATTTAAGAGATATAATTAATAAAAAGATAAAGGTAAAGATACAGAATGAGAGGAGATTAATTATGACTAAATCTTTAATAAAAAAAATAAGTGCAACAGTTTTAGTAATGATGTTTTTTATTCAACCGTTATGCCAGTTTTTAACACATTCTGGAATTGTAAATGCAGCAGTAAAGGAGGAAACTTGGCAATATGTTACATATGGTCCTAATTCAAATCCAACTAGCTTTTTAGGCCCTAATGAAACTGCGGTATTAGAAAGAACAGAATACAGATATCAAGTTAGATACATTGGTGGACAAAATAATGTTAAGGTTTGGAATCAAGATTTAAAAAACTTGAGAGATAGTTGGGTATATAGTGCAGCATTAAATGGATATTTTCAAATTACCGAGGTATCAGAAAAAAGTAGTGATGGATTGCATACAAGAACTGGACGTTTAGGATTATATAGAAGGTGGAAATGTTATGTATCAATGGAAGCTTTATGGAATTCTGTATGGACTCCATATCAAAGGAAAGTAAAAGATTTTCCAGAATATCCTGCCATTGCATATAATGGGGAAATTAATACAAAACTATATCCTGCAACAATTCAAAAAACAGAGATTAGAAGAGTTTGGAAAATAACAAAAAGAACTGTTACTAACACTCCAACTAACACAGCAACAAACACAAAACCAACAACATCTCAATCAGGAAATGCTGGAAGTTCAGCAACATCAACAGCAACATCACTTTATAATAATTTAATTAGTACTGCACAAAATATGTATATTCCAACAGCGACAACAACAACTCCATCAGGCTCACCAGTTCCAACAACTACAGGAAATGGGTCAAATGGTAATTCTGCTGGATCTACAGCCACAACACAAGTTATAGACAGAACTGATTTGAATGATAATGCAAGAAGATTATATATACGCAGTTTATATAAAAGGGTGTTAGGAAGAGAGCCTTCTAATGATGAAATAGAGTCTCATTTTAAAAATATTTCACAAAAAACAGCAAGAGATATAATCTTTTCAACAGAGTCTAATAATAGAAATAAAATTAACAGCATGTCAAATGATCAATTCGTAGAAGCATGTTATAGCTATATTTTGGGAAGAACAGCAGATAAGAGCGGAAAAGAAACATGGGTTAAATATTTAACAAGTGGAAATTCGAGAGAATCAGCAGTAAATGCATTTGTTGCATCAGCTGAATTCAAAAATAATTATAATAAAGCAACATCAACATTAACATTTAATGAAACAACATGTACAGCAGTATATGACGCATTAAGAAACAGTGGATTTTCAGTAATTAGACCATCTAAAACAACAATTTTAATGTATGGCGATGATGTAAATAAAGTATCTACATTAGATTTGGGTGGAAAAGGAATTTCAGATTTAGGTGGATTAGCAAAATTCAAGAACTTGAAGAAATTAACTTTATCAAGCAATAAAGTTTCTAACTTAGCACCAATTGCAGAATTAACTAATTTGGAAGAATTAATTTTAAATAATAACCAATTAAAATCAATTGATGCATTAGGAAAGCTAACAAAACTAACAAAATTACATATGAATAATTGTGGATTAACAAGCTTTAACGTAGATTTATCAAAGTTGACAAATTTGATAGAATTACGTGTTGAAAGAAATAGCTTAACATCAAAGGGCATTGAAAAATTACCAACAAATGGTAAATTAGATAGAATTTATTTAAATAATAACCAAATCTCTGATTTAACAGGATATGGAAATATTACATCATTAAAAGCGTTATATGTTGATAATAATAATGTAAAAAATGCACCAGCATTTAGTAATTTAGAAAAATTAAGCATTAAGAATAATACAGTAGTATTTAATACATCTAATGGAGAATGTAACATTCCAACATTATTAACAAATGCACGAAATTCAAGCAGTAAGTTATACACTTCAACAGAATTAGAATGTACAAATTGTAGAATTGAAAACAATAAAATAATAATGAATGCAGATGCTAAAATAGCTACAGTTGTTGTTAAAGGTGGAAATGCTGATGGAACAAAAGTTACACTTACAAATAAACTTACAATTGTAGGATTTACTGATAGAGTTCTAGCAGAAAAAATTAAAAATGAATTTGAATTAGCTCAAATGAGAGAAGAAAACGGAAAATATTATTTATATATTCCAGCTGAAAAAATAGCTGCTAAAAAGGCAATTGATTTATCAAACAAGAGCGATGATTCTGAAAAAATAACAGATTTAACAGGAATAGAGGCATTAAGTCAATTAACAAATATTAATTTAAGAAATAACAACATTAGTGATTTTTCAATATTAAGCAGATTACCTAATTTGCAATCTTTAGATATCAGATATAATGGTTTAACAAATTTAAATTCATTAAAAGATGTTAAACAATTACAACAATTAGACGCTTCAAACAATAATATTACAGATATAAGTGGATTGAGTGGAATGACAAAATTACAAGATTTATTATTATCAAATAACAATATTGGTAATAATTTAGAGCCTGTTAGTGATTTAGCAAATCTTTTAACTTTATCACTTTCAAACAATGGTATAACAAGTGTAAGTAACTTATCAAAGTTGAAATTAGGTTCGTTATACCTTGATTATAATGGTATAAGCGATATATCTGTAATTAATAGAGAAAATATAAAAGTTTTAAGCATTGAAAATAATAAAGTAAAAATAAATATTCAAGGAACAGAGTGTGACATTCCTACAATAATTCAAAAAGCAATTAATGATGGTAATACATCAGACTTAGAATTATCAGGATGTTCAATTAGTGGGAATAAAATAAAACTTGATGAAGGTGTTAAATTAGCTCAGGTAAAAATCAATTCTGGAGATTTAAGAGATACAGTTGTAATACTTCAAGATGAAGAAACTGTAACACCTCCTACATTGACTTTTGAATATGAATTAAGTCAAGATAAAAAATCAATTGAGGCTAGAATTATTTCAGATAAAAAAATTAAGAAACTTGCGCCATGGGGGTTAGATGAAACAGGAAAAGTTTTGTACAGAACATTTAATTGTGACATAGCTAACCAAAACGTAACAGTATCAGATTTATATGGAAATGAAGCAAGTATTACAATTAATTGCTCAGGAATTGAAAATCAATATATTCCAAAATTAACTATGAATTATAGTGAAACAAAGCCTACAAACGAAGGGGTTACAGTAACACTTACATCAGATGAAGAATTAATGGAAATTGATGGGTGGTTACATACAGATGGAAATGTTAATGCAATTAGCAAAACTTTTGAAGAGAATCAACCTTTTGCATATGTTCAAGTAATGTCAAAAAGAATATTTGATTTAACTGGACAACCTAGGGTTGTTGATTATCAAGTTTTAAATATTGATAAACAATCTCCTAATTGCAAAGTAGAGTATGATACAAAAGATAGAACAAAAGGTTCTGTAAGAGTCACAATTTGGGCAGATGAAGAAATAGAAGCAGTAAATGCTTTTGATTATACTAAAGCCGTTAGAATAGGTGAAGACGGAAATACCGAATATGGTATAACATTATACTACAGCAATAATACAAATGGATTTGTTACTGTAAGAGACGAAGCATATAATATTTCTTTAGTTAATGTAATAATTGACAATATTGACACAAGCGTCGATGGTCTATATACAGAAATGAATGCAACAACTTCAAGAAATGATAGTGTAAAATTAAAAGTTCATGCAAATGAAAATATCAATGTTACTAATACAATAGAAACAATGAAAGAAGCAGCATTAAATAAAATAACAACATACAGAATTGCTACTAATGTTTTATTAGATTCATCATCATTTGGATATTCAGAGCCATTATATAGAATAGCTGAAGAGCCAGGTCAAGGTTCTACATCAAACAATAATGGTACAAACGAAATTGAAATGGACTACACAGAAGATGAGATGTATGTACTTGAAGCAACAGATAATACAAATAACAAAGATTTAGCATTGATTAACACAAGTGTGATAGATAAGAATGAAATGAGTATAGAAAGAGAAGATGTTGTAAACAGTGATGGTAGTGTAACAGTTATTTTGAGAACTAACGAACCTGTATTAGCAACAGAAAAAATTGAAGGTTGGGAACTTGGAGATGATTTACAAACATTAACTAAAACATTTTATCAAAATCAAAATCAAATATTAGAATTAGAAGATTTTGCTGGAAATATAACAACATATGATGCATCTGTTGTTAATATGGATAAATTCGATTATGGAGTTATATATTACCCAATAGATGGAACTGATCAAATGCTTGTTGTAATAGAAGCAAATAGAGAACTTCAAGAAATGGATGGATGGGAATTATCTGAAGATAAAAAACATCTTGGAAAAACAATGTCAATAGATGAAGTTCAAACAGTTTTAGTATTTGATACTAAAGGAAATTCAGAGGAAATAAGCATTAAATATGACGGCGAAAGTCAAGGTGATAATGAAAATTCTGGAAATCAAAATAC
Organism: uncultured Lachnospiraceae bacterium; assembly: GCA_947165105.1. The sequence continues at coordinate 5,864 of CAMUZC010000044.1, forward strand.
AGCTGTAGAAGATAATACTCAAAGTAATAAGCCAATGCCTCAAACAGGTGAATTTATTATGCTTGCAATAGTAATAAGCTTAATTTTAACAGCAATTACAGGAATTACATTGTATAGATATAAAAAAGAAAATATTTAGGCGAATAATCATTTAGAAATATTCTTACGATTATTCAACAAAGGGAAACTCTAGAAAATATTACTAGAGTTTCTTTTTATACGAATGTTTTGATATATAAAAAAATAAGTGGACAAAATGTGAATTATAGTATATAATATTGCAAGATTTTAATGAGACATTTGGGGACGGTCTTTTTTTGTCTCAAATCCAAAAGGAGGAAATTAGAAATGCTAAACGCAATTGGTGTAACAGTAAGGTTTGGAAAAAGAACTTTATTTGAAGATGTAAATATAAAATTTAATAAAGGATGTTGCTACGGTATCATAGGTGCAAATGGTGCAGGTAAATCAACATTCTTAAAGGTTCTATCAGGAGAATTAGAACCAAGCAAAGGTGAAGTAACAAAGGAAAAAACAGAACGTTTATCTGTTTTGAAACAAGACCACTTTGCTTATGAAGAATACACTGTACTAGATACTGTAATAATGGGAAATCAAGAGTTATATGCAATTATGAAAGAGAAGAATGAAATATATGCTAAACCAGATTTCTCAGAAGAAGATGGAATGAAGGCTGCAAAATTAGAAGAAAAATTTGCAGAGCTTGATGGATGGAATGCAGAATCAGATGCAGCGCAATTATTAAACAATTTAGGAATTGACACAGAAAACCACTATAAATTAATGAGCGAATTAGAAGCTAAGGAAAAGGTTAAGGTTTTATTAGCACAAGCTTTATTTGGAAATCCAGATATACTATTATTAGATGAGCCTACAAATGACTTAGACCTAAAAACAATTGCATGGCTAGAAGAATTCTTAATAAACTTTGAAAATACAGTCATTGTTGTATCTCACGATAGATATTTCTTAAATAAGGTTTGTACACACATTGCTGACGTTGACTTTGGTAAAATAAAGATTTACCCAGGAAACTATGATTTCTGGTATGAATCAAGTCAATTAGCATTAAAGCAAATGAAAGAATCAAATAAAAAGAAAGAAGAAAAAATTAAAGAGTTACAAGAATTCATTGCTAGATTTAGTGCAAATGCTTCAAAATCTAAACAAGCCACATCAAGAAAGAAATCATTAGAGAAAATTGAATTAGATGAAATTAAGCCATCTAACAGAAAATATCCATACATAGATTTCAAACCAGACAGAGAACCTGGAAAAGATATTTTACAAGTTAAAAATATTTCTAAAACAATTAACGGAGAGAAGCTTTTGGACAATGTTTCATTTACTGTAAAAACAGGTGACAAAATTGCCTTATTAGCAGATAATGAAATTGCAAAAACTGTATTATTCCAAATAATTGCAGGTGAACTTGAACCAGATTCTGGAGAATTAGTATGGGGAACAACAATCTCAAACGCTTATTTCCCTAAGGATAACAGCTATTTATTTGAAACAGACGAAAGCATTACTGATTGGCTTCGTAAGTATTCAAAAGATCCAGATGAAACATATGTTAGAAGCTTTTTAGGAAGAATGCTTTTCTCTGGGGAAGAAGCATTAAAAAATGTTAAGGTCTTATCAGGAGGGGAAAAAGTTAGATGTGTGTTGGCCAAAATTATGCTTTCAGGAGCTAACTTCTTAACATTTGATGAACCAACAAACCACTTGGATATGGAAAGTATTACAGCACTAAATAATGGAATGATTAAATTCCCAGGAAATATGATTTTCACATCACACGACCATCAATTAATGGAAACAGTTGCAAATAGGGTAATTGACATTAAGAAAGATGGAGTTGTTGATAGAGAAGTTACTTATAACGAATATTTAGGAATTGAATAATTGTGTGCACAGCTGTGGATGTATTCCAAGCTGTGCATTTTACATGTTGGAATATGGTTCAAAGCATGGTGAAATTGACATAATCACTATAAAATGGTAAAATATATGTATAAGTAGTTTAGCAAATCTCTAATCAATAATTAAGGAGGAGATAACTTATGTTAGGCGCATTATTTATGATTTTTACTACTTATCTTTTAACGAAAAAACGGAACATTGAAATAAGCCTTGGATACCTTTGCGACAAAAAGCTAATCATTACTCTTATAGTCATTTCTACTATTTTATTCTGGTTGCTACATTTCATATTTTCAAAAGTGAAAAGTCTTAGCAGATATGAGGATAATTGGCAAGAAGATGGACTAAGGTTTGTACGTGGAATAATAGTTCTTTCAGAGGCAGCGTTATATGTAAAAATACTCATGAATGTTGATAAAGGCAATTGGATTTTTTATCATGCATTATTGGGAATTGTTTTTATAATAATAATGAATGCTATAGAACTAGCACTGATAGACCACTACTATTCTAAAAACATAAGAGAGATGATAGTTGATGGAATATTGATTCAAATACAAGATACAAGAAATGCTTTAATCCTTGTTTTAGCTGTTCTTTGCATCTTAAATTGGACATTATTAGGCTTTTTATTCGTACTCGTTCTTTTGGCTATTGTTACCGGTTTTTTCAAGTAAAGAAGGTTGTTGCAAAAAGTATTTCTTTTTGCAACAACTTTTTTTGATATAAAAGCCGAAAATTAGACGCTAATTTAGCTGAAAAATATTGACAAATAGCTTATTTTAGTATAAAATATTAGTATTAAAACAAGCTGAAAAATACTTTTAAATAAAAGTATAAAATATAATTATAAATATAATTTCAATGAAATATATTATTTTATAATAATTGATTATAAAAACACAATAATGGTAACAACATAAATAGTATTATTGTGCATATAAATATAAGTGAAATAATCAATCACAATTTTAGCTTGTTAATGGCTGATTGTGATTTTTTTATTGAAAATTATAATTAGTGATTAAAAAATGTTAATAAAATCAAACAGCCCTAAGGAAAAAACGATTTATAATACTAAAGTTTAAAGGTGGATTTTCTTAAACCTAAAAATCCGTAAGATTCTAAAATACATAAGAAGAAAAAGAATGTTACAATTATATTAAATTTAGTAAAATATACGTTTTCAGGGCTTTTTTTGTTGAAAAAAGTCTTGACATAAATTATAATAATAAAAGAATTAATTAATAAGAGAGAGTGAAGGAAGATGAAAATGAAAAAGACAAGTAAATTAATCAAATTTTTAGTTGCAATTGTAATAGCCGGAACTTTATTTCGGATTTAACAACAATGTAAACGCAGCTACAAAACAAGTAAGTTTGAGTGATATTTTGAATGCTGCAACAAACTGGATGGATACTGGAAATAGAGAAGCAAGCCAATTAAGTGGAACAGGAGTAGATGATTTTGCTCAACAACTTATTGGAATTGGTCAGTTGCTAGTAGCCATAGGGGTAGGAACTTTGGTTGTCGTTTCAATGATTATGGCAATTAAATGGTTAACAGCAACTCCAGATAAAAAGGCAAAATTACAACAACAGTTGATAGGATTAGTAGTTGCAACTTTTGTTATATTTGGCGCAATAGGAATTTGGAATTTAGTTCGCGGAATTATGAGTAATGTTGAACAAAAATTAGCAGTAAATCAAAACAACGAGACTGTAATGATTGCGCAAAATTATGATATAAATGCTTAATAGCAAATTGAGATTTTAACAAAGGAGGAATATATATGGCAACACATTATATACCAAAAGATTTAAGAGGTGAAACCAGAATCTTGGTAATATTTACAGTAAAATCACTTATTACAACAGCAATTTTTGGTGGAGTTGGAGTAATATTTTTTCTACTATTCAGTGCTCTACAAATGAGGTTAGTTGGAATAATAATTTTACTGTTATTAGCTTTAATAGGATTCGGGTTTGGAACAATAAAAATTCCAAGAATAACAGGTTGGCAATTTACTAAAAACATTGAAGGAGATTCAATGGATGAAGTATTTTTAAGATACATCAAGTTTAGAAATAACAAAAAAGTTTATTCTTACACAAAGGAGGATAATTAAGTATGGAAACGATAATTTATATAACAATAGCAATATGTGTTATTTTAGCTATTGCATTAGCAGGGGTTCTAGTATATGTGTGGTTTAGAGATAACAAAAAAGGAATGATAAAATCATCTAAAAACTCTGATTCAACAACTACTAAATCAAAATCTGGTAATGGACAAACAAGGTTACAAGGAATAGAATCAATGTCTAAATTTCTAGCATTTGATGATATTGTTGACAGTATGATTGTTAGAAAAAATAGAACTCAATATGTAATGGTTATGCAATGTAAAGGAATAAACTTTGATTTGCTAGGTGAAGAAGAAAAAATGGCTGTAGAGAGTGGGTTCGTTCAATTCCTAAACACTTTAAGATATCCAGTTCAACTTTACATTCAATCAAGAAGTTTAAACTTAAGAGATAGCATTGAAAAATATCAAGCAAAAGTAAGTGAAGTAAATGAAGACTTAATAAAAATTGATAACCAAATCAGAAGAGAAAGAGCTAATGGAAGACTAGATTTAGTTAGAAAATTGGAATTTGAAAGAAGAAGAAAACAAAATATTGTTGAATATGGAATGGACATAACCAATTATGTAGAAAGATTAAGTCAAAACAGAAATGTTTTACAACAAAATACTTATGTTGCAGTTGCATATTACACAAATGAATTTGGTGGACAAATTAGCAATTACTCAAAAGAGGAAATTGACAATATAGCATTTTCAGAATTATATACAAGAGCTCAAACAATTATTAGAGCTTTATCATCATCTGGAGTATCAGCAAGGGTTATGAATTCAGAAGAATTAGCAGAATTGCTATATGTTGCTTATAACAGAGATGACTCAGAATTAATTAACGTAAGAAGAGCTGTAGAAGCACAATATGACAGCTTATACAATACAGCTAAAGATGTTATGGACAAACAAAAAGAAATTATAGAACAAAAGGTTGAACAAGAAGCAATTGATTTAACAGCAAATAGCATAACAAAAGCTGATAGAATTATAAAATTAAGACAAGAGAATAAAGAAGAAATAAGAAGAAGAGCATTAGCCTATGTTGAAAGATATAAAGGCGAAATGACTAATGAATTATATGAAGAAACAAAGAGACAAGTAAATAAAGCTGAAATTTCAAACTTAAATAACAAAGAAGAAAGTAAAAAAGAAGACGAAGAAGAAAAAAGACGTTTAGCAAGAAGAGAAGCAGCAAGAAGAGAAATTGAGAAGAAAGAAGCAGACGAAAGAAGAGCTTTAATTCAAAAGAGAAGAGCACAAGCAAGAGAAAACGCAAGAAGAACACGACCAGATGGAGAACAAACAGCAGTGAGACGAAGAAAACCAACAGCAACAGCTGAAGAATAGCTAAAGAAAGGAGAAAAGGTCGATGGGATTATTTAATATAAAACCAAAAGAGAATAATAATGAAATTGATAAGAAAGTTGAAGAAGATAAAAGTCTTTTAAAGAAAAATAAAAAGAATTTAAAAGATATTATATCACCTGCAGGTGTAGATGCTACACATACAAATCACTTAGAAATAGTTGCAAGCACAACTAAATATGCACGTAGCGTAATTATTTCTACAATGCCAAGAATGTGTACATTCCCTGAATTTTTAAGAAGTATGTATACATTTGGTGATGCTAATATATCAGTTTTTATCAAACCAATTACTGAAAATACATCACAAACTGATTTGAATAGACGTATTAATGAAATTGAATCTGAAAGAATTGTAGCTGCTGAAAGAGGAAATATCAACAGGGAAAGAATATTAGCTCAAAAAAGAATGGAAGCAGAAGAATTAAGAGATTCTATTGCTGGAGGATTTAACAAATTATATGAATCATCTGTTATATGTACATTATTCGCATATAACCTAGAAGATCTTGATAAGCAAACAGAATTATTATCAACAGAAATGTCAAAGACATTAATTGGAATTAAACCAGCATGGGCAATGCAAGAAGAGGCATTTAACTCAAATATGCCATATGTAGATAATAAAATTAATAAAGCACACACATTTGACCGTAACTCAATGGCAACTGTGTTCCCATTCTTTAATTCAGACATAGGACATGAAAATGGAATACCTCTTGGATTTAACCGTCAAACAGGATTACCAATTCTATATGATAACTTTAGCAAAGAATTAAATAACTATAACATGGTTATATTTGGTAAATCTGGTGCTGGTAAATCTGTTGCAATAAAAACTTTAACAGCTCGTTCATCAGTATTGATGGGAATTGAAAGTTTAGCACTAGATGCCGAAGGTGAGTACGGAGTAGTTGCTGAAGCTTTAGGTGGTGTTAATGTTGTTATAAGTCCAAATTCAAATACAATTATAAATCTATTTGATATTGAACCAGAACTTGTAAAGGATGAAATTACAGGTAAAGAAAGAGCAATATTAAATGTTGAAAATAAAGTTGAAGACGTAACACAAGCGCTTGTTACAATGGCAAGAGGAAGTACAAGAAGCCAAGAAGTAAACGAACTTACAAAGCAAATAATTGCTGAATCTGTTGCCGAAGAATATGAAGCATATGGAATAACAAGTGATGTTAATAGTATTTACGTAAAAAGAAACGAAAGAGTAATGGAAGATAATTACTTAGGAAGACAAAGAAAGGAAATGCCAACAATAGGATCTTGGTATAAAAGATTAATAAGAAAAGCCAAAGCAAATCAAAACCCTGATTATAGATTCCATTACAGCTACTTAGCAAAAGTTATGAGACAATATGTAAGAGAATTGGGTGGACAAATGGCATATTTCGATGGACAATCTACATTCGAATTATTAGAAGATATTCCATTTATTAACTTAGATATATCTCAACTTGAGGAAAGATTTGCAAGACCACTTGCTCAACAAATATTACTATCATGGACTTGGGAAAAATATGTTAAGAAAAATAGTGAAGATAAAACTAAAGCAGCAAAGAAAAGGGTTTTAGTAGATGAAGCTTGGATGCTTTTACCTTATCCAGAAGCTGTAGATTTCTTAAATACAATGGCAAGACGTGCCAGAAAAAGAAATGTTTCTTTAGCAGTTATTTCACAAAAATTCCAAGATTTCTATGAAAAACAAGAAGTACAAGTAGTTTTAACATCATCAGATACAAAACTATTTTTAGCACAAGATAAATCAGAAATTGCATATATTAAAGAAGTATTCAAACTAAGTGAAGGAGAAGCAAATTTCTTGACAACATGTACAAGAGGTGAAGGTTTGTTAAAAGTTGGTGAAGATACAGCAATTATATCAATTAATCCAACAAAGAAAGAATTTGAATTTATCGAAACAAACTTAAATGAGTTAGCAAAAAGAGACAGGAGATAATTAAATGAAGAAAACCATAACTATAACAATGATTGTTATACTATTACTTAATTTAATACATGTATCATCATTTGCTGCTGATGGAGATGTTGGAATAGATACAAGTAAGCCGGTGTCTACAGAACCACAGGA
>CAMUZC010000045.1 GCA_947165105.1 uncultured Lachnospiraceae bacterium
TTAATAAAAGATGCTGAAACTGGAAAAGTTTTAGCAGATTTATGTGAGCAAGGACAAACAGAACTTGTATTTCCAGGAGGTAGAGGAGGAAAAGGAAATTCTCATTTTGCCACATCAACAAGACAAGCTCCAAACTTCTCACAAGGAGGAGAAAAAGGAATTGAAAAGGAAATAATCCTTGAACTTAAACTACTTGCAGATGTAGGGTTAATAGGATTTCCAAATGTAGGGAAATCAACATTTTTATCAACTGTAACATCAGCTACACCTAAAATTGCAGATTATCATTTTACAACATTAGAGCCAAATTTAGGTGTTGTGAAAAGTGAATATGGGGATAGTTTTGTAATTGCAGATATTCCTGGAATTATTGAAGGCGCAAGTCAAGGAACAGGATTAGGACTACAATTTTTAAGACATATTGAAAGAACAAGACTATTATTACATGTTATAGACGTATCTGGAATTGAAGGAAGAAATCCAGTAGAAGATTTTAATGTTATTAATAATGAATTAAAAACATATAGTGAAAAATTAAGTACAAGAATGCAAATAATAGTTGCAAGTAAAGCTGATTTAATTCAAGACGAAGAACAGTTCAATGAATTATCTAAATTAGCACAAGAAAAGAATATGAAAATATTTAAAATTTCTTCTGTAACAGGACAAGGTGTAAAAGAATTATTAGATTACGTTTCTAAAACTTTAAAAACATTACCAAAAGAGGATTTAGTAGAAGTAGAAGAAATGAAGAAAGTATACACGTTAGAAGAAAAAGAAGAATTCACAATCAACAGAGCAGATGGAATGTGGATTGTTGAAGGTCCTGGTGTGGAAAGAATTATGAGAAGAGTTAATTTAGATGACAATGAATCTATGCATTATTTTCATAAGAGCTTAGATAGATTAGGCGTAAATCAAGCGTTGAAAAAAGCTGGTGTTAAAGAAGGAGATACCGTAAGCATAGACGGATGGGAACTAGAATGGTATGATTAATACCTATTTTCGAACAAAAAAGTGCAAAACTTATGTTTGACAATTTCTTGTTTGTATGTTATCATATTTATAAGTTATTTTGAAAGGGGTAATGTGTAGATGGGAAAAGACGTTAACGGGTTGAATAAAACAGAAAAAAATGCTGAAACAAGTACTGAAAAAAAACGTAGAAGCAGAGGATCAAATGAATTAAATAACAGAGAAAAAGATATATTAAAATTTATAGAAAAACAAGTTAAAGAAATTGGGTATGCACCATCAGTTAGAGAAATTGGAAAAGCTGTTGGATTAAGCTCAACAGCTACAGTACATGCATATCTTGCAAAATTGGAAGAAAAAGGATTCATCAAAAAAGAAACTCAAAAAGGTAGAACATTAAGATTATTGAAGGGGTCAGATAATAAAAAGCCTTCTCAAAAAGAAGATAAACCTTTTTACAGTGATAGAGAATTAGTTGATGTTCCAGTAATTGGAAAAATTACAGCTGGTGCTCCAATTTTAGCAGTTGAAAATATTACAGACAGTTTCTTAATTCCGGTAGATTTTGTTGGAAATTCTGAAAGCTTTATGCTAACAGTAAGTGGAGAAAGTATGATAGAAGCTGGTATTTTCGATGGTGATTATATTTTAGTAAAAAAACAAAATGTTGCTAGAAACGGAGAAATAGTAGTTGCATTAATTGACGATGAAGCAACAGTAAAAACATTCTTTAAAGAAAATGGACATATTAGATTGCAACCAGAAAATAGTACAATGGATCCTATTATTGTTCCAGATTGCCAAATTCTGGGTAAAGTTGTAGGTGTGTTCAGAAAATTATAATAAAATTTATAATAGAAAAGAGGAAGTAGAATGGATAAAATGAAGAGTTTTTTAATGTATTTCTTAATATTAGTTGTATTTTATATTTTCAGTAATATTATGATTAATGCATTTTTAAAAGTATCTTACTCTGACATGAATGGTTATGAAATCAATGTTAATTCTGAGCAACTCTTTGTTGATGTAACAGAAGCAAAATCTTCAAAAAGAAACGGATATATTAATGGAATTATAAAAAATAATTCAGAAGAAAAAGTAGAAAACAAATATTTAAAAATAACATTGTTATCAAAAAGAAATGTTACAATGGGAGAAAAATACGTTAAAATTGATATAATCGAACCAAAACAATTAAGAAAATTTGAAGTCAAATTTGATAATGACAATGTAAAAACATTCAAAATTGAATTAGTAGATACTAAACCAGAAGAAGAAGATTTTGTAGAATTGGTAAAGAATAATGTAAAAGATTTAGTAAATAATAAAAATAATTAATAAAAAAAATAAAGAAAAAATATATTAGTAATATGCAAATATACTAATATATTTTTTTTAAATCATTGATATTTTAAATGAAATGTAATATAATCGTAAAGTAAATGAAACAATAATGCAATATTAAATAGAAAGGACAGATTGAGTATGTTTAATTGGGGGCAAGATATAGGTATTGATTTAGGTACTGCAACGGTAATAGCTTATGTAAAAGGAAAGGGAATTGTTCTTAGAGAACCTTCTGTTGTAGCAGTTGATAGTAATACTGGAGAAGTTCTTGCGGTTGGAAAAGAAGCAAGAAGAATGTTAGGAAGAACACCAGGAAATATAGTTGCAACAAGACCTTTAAGAGAAGGCGTAATATCTAATTATACTGTAACTGAAAAAATGTTAAAATACTTTATAAATAAAGTGTGCGGTAGATTTGTGTTTGCTCCTAGAATAATGATATGTATTCCATCTAGAGTAACAGAAGTAGAGAAGAAAGCTGTAATAGATGCTGCAACTCAAGCAGGTGCAAGAAAGGTATATTTAATAGAAGAACCAATAGCAGCTGCAATTGGTGCTGGAATAGATATATCAAAACCATGTGGAAATATGGTAGTAGATATAGGTGGAGGAACAACAGATATAGCAGTAATTTCTTTGGGCGGTTCAGTTACAAGTACTTCATTAAAAGTTGCAGGAGATAAATTTGATGAATATATAATTAAGTATATCAAGAAAAAACATAATATAATTATAGGTGAAAGAACGGCAGAAGATTTAAAAGTTAATATTGGATGTGTTTATCCAAAAATGCAAGATGTTGAAATGGATATTAGAGGAAGAGATTTAATAGATGGACTTCCTAAAACAATAACAATACATTCAAGTGAAATGCTTGAAGCAATGATAGAACCAGCACTAATGATAGTTGATGCAGTTCATTCAGTATTAGAGAGAACACCACCTGAATTAGCAGCAGATATAAGTGATAGAGGTATTTATATGACAGGTGGAGGTTGCTTAGTTGACGGGTTAGATAAATTACTACAAGAAAAAACAGGAATTAATGTTATGATTGCACAAGACACTGTATCATGTGTAGCACTAGGAACAGGAAAAGCTTTAGATAACTTAGATTCTTTGAAATAGGGGAAGATATATTAACGGACATTTTTACATTAATATATGAATGCAATGCTTGATTTATGACTCAAAGGTCAAAAATATGAAATTATTTGCATAAAAAGAAGTCTAGATGTATAATTATTTGTGGTAAGAAATAGAAAACGGAGGAAAATAAATGAGAATATTAAGAGATTTTAAGATTCCAGATTTTAAATTTCCTAAATTTAAAATGGATGGATTATCAAATATCGAAGAAATGAATGTTGATTATGAATCAATTCAAAAACAGCAAGAAAATAAAGGAAAGAAAAATTCAAAATTATATGAGGTAACAAGTTATAAAACAGTAAAAGAAATTTTCCAAAATTCAACAACAAAGTATGCAGAAAATACATTCATATTAGAAAAATTTAATAGCAAAGAACCTTTTAAAGAAATTAAATATAAAGAGTTTAGAAGTGATGTTATATCATTAGGAACAGCATTAAATGATTATTTAAAAATTAAAGATACTAGAATCATTATAATCGGAGAAAATACATATCATTGGTATGTATCATATATGGCATTATTATGTGGAAGTGGACTTGCAGTACCTGTTGATAAAGAACTTCCAGAAAATGAAATTATAAATGTAATAAATAGAGCAAAGGCTACAGCAGTTATTTATTCAACTAAAAAGAAAGACGTTATAAATAAGATAATAGAATCAAAAGCAACAAATGCAAAATACTTCATCCAAATGAATTCAGATGATGAATTATCTGGAAACAGAGTTGGTTTAGATTATTTGATAAAACAAGGAAATGTTTTAATTAATAACGGAAATAATTCATATATGAACATAGAAATAGATCCAAATGAATTTAAGGTACTATTATTTACATCAGGAACAACATCAAACTCAAAAGGTGTAATGTTATGTAATAGAAACTTGGCAGAAAATATTAATGCAGTTTCAGCATATGTAAAACTTTATGAGAATGATAGATTGATGTCAATTTTACCATTGCATCATACATATGAATCAACAATCGGATATCTTTTACCATTTGCTAATGGATGTTCAGTGAGCGTATGCCAAGGATTAAGATACATAGTACCTAATCTTCAAGAAACAAAACCAACAGCTATATTAACTGTTCCATTACTTGTTGAGAATTTATATAAAAAGATAAACGCAAATATAAAGAAAAGTAAAAAAGATGGAATTGTTAATTCTATGATTCATATAACAAATGCTTTAAAAAATGTTAATATAGATATAAAACGTAAGGTATTTAACGAAATATATGAAAACTTAGGTGGTAATTTAAGAATTATAGTTTCAGCAGCTGCACCAATTGACAAAAAAATTGGAAAATGGGTAGAAGATATAGGAATAACATTCTTACAAGGATATGGTTTAACAGAAACAGCACCAATATCTGCATTAACTCCAGAGTATAAGACAAAAGTCGGTTCTGCAGGAAAGCCAGTAATTTGTGCAGATATTAAAATTGATAATCCAAATGAAAATGGTGAAGGTGAAATTTTAATAAAAAGTGAAACATTGATGCTTGGATATTATGAAGATGAAGAGGCAACTAATGAGGTAATAGTTGATGGTTATTTCCATTCAGGAGATATAGGATATTTAGATGATGAAGGATATCTATTTATTACAGGTAGATGTAAAAATGTAATAGTAACACAAAATGGTAAAAATATATATCCAGAAGAGATTGAATTATTACTAGGAAATGTTCCTGAAATTAAAGAATCAATGGTTTATGGAAAACAAGATGCTGAAAAGAAGAATGATAAGGAATTAATCATTACAGCTAAAGTTATTCCAAATTATGAAGAAATTGAAAAAAATCATGGAAAAGACTTAACAGACGAACAAGTTTATGATATCATTTGGGAAAAGATAAAAGAGGTTAATAGAAAGTTAACTTCATATAAGGCAATAAAAAGGCTTGAAATTAAGAAAGATGAATTTGAAAAAACAACAACGATGAAAATTAAACGTTATGTGGAGATAAAAAAAGAGGGATAACAAGCTACTTTGTAACAATTCTGTAATAAAATTGACACAAAAAAGAAAAATAAATAATATTGTAGAAATCCGTAAAATGATATATAATAATATTGTTAAGAAATATACTTATGACAAAAGGAGGGAAATTTACAATGTCTAAATCTGACATGGTAAACGTGAAAATGGTAATAACTGAAGAAAAAATATTAGCTAATATTGAAAAAGTACAGAAAATGATTAATCCTAACAGCAAAAAACAAATTGTACAACTTGAAGAAGACAGCTATTTTAAGGATTTAATCGAGTCAATAAAAACATATTTAATTGAATACCCAGAAAAAGATGATTTCCCTAAGGATGTATACGATGCAGCATATGAATTAGTAGAATATGCAACAGCTCAATTTGAGGAAAATACAAAATTAATTGAGGATTTAATCAGACAAAGAGAGAAAAACATTGCATTAGCATCAGAACTAAAAGATACATTACAAGTTGTAGAAGATAAAGACTCTGACTGGAAAAAGAGAATACAAGAATTGTCTGTAGAGGATTATTCAGAAGAAATAATAGATACACTAGGACAAATGGGAAGAGCAAAAAATAATAAAACACCAAATTATTTAGAAGCATTAAAAACAATAAATACAAAAATTGCTAATCTAGAATCAAATTTGCATATTGAAATTGATATGGAGAGAATAGAAGATAGATCAAAAGCATTAAGTTATATAGGAATAGAAATTGCAGATGCATTAAAGGGAATTCCAGTACCACAGGAAAAAGCTCAACAAATAGAAAATGAAAATAACGAAGATGTTGAAAATGCAGAAATAATTGAAACAGCTGAAGATGATACACAATATTATGAAGATACAAGAATTGACGTAAAACCATCTTTCTGGGAAAGAGTAAAAAATATGAAATTTATTAGAACAATAAGGTACTTATTAAAGATAAAAGTAGTATTAGAATTACCAGCATTACCAGAGGGAAAAATGGAAGAACAACATCAACATTAGAAGAAAATGATAAACACGTAATTGATATTTTCATCAATTACGTGTTTTGTATTTATTATAGTGTTCCTTTTATGAAAAAAATCAAAAAAAATGAAAAAACGTCTTGACAAGACATTCATATTAGTATATACTTACTATTGTTGAAACAAACGCGCCCTTAGCTCAGTTGGTCAGAGCAACCGGCTCATAACCGGTGGGTCCTAGGTTCGAATCCTAGAGGGCGCACCAATTAAGAGTGAATAGTGTAAATTATTCGCTCTTAACAATTTAATATTTTTGGGTAGGTGGCCGAGTGGCTAAAGGCGGCAGACTGTGGTCTTTGGTTTATCAAAAACCTAAAATTGCAGCTCATACAAGTGATTGTATGATGAACACCGGGCTAATTCGGGGAACTCTTAACAGATAATGCTGATGACAATCCCGAGCTAGAAAAGAAATTTTCGAGTGTAGAGACTTTATACCCGGTATCTTGAAAAAGATAAAGAGAAAGTCCAGACTACAAACATTTTAATGGTAGTGAAAACTATAGTAGTAAGAAATCTGTTCTCATATGAGTACGATGGTTCGAATCCATCCCTGCCCACCAAGAAAAGCTTTGTAACGTAGTAATGTTACAAAGCTTTTTTTCGAAGGAGTTGATTATTTAATATGATATTTAATACAAATAAAGAAAAAGGTAATGCTGGATTAGGAATAGCTATAGCATATTTTTCGTGCAATGGATATACTGTTTCAATTCCGTTAAATGATACACAGGATTATGATATTGTTGTCGATAAAGATGGAATATTACAAAAAGTACAAGTTAAATCAACAGGTTGCAAAAGGAAAAACGGCAATTATCAAGTAGCACTAAAAAGCTGTGGTGGAACAAATGGAAAAACATATAAAACAATTATTGAAACTAGTATAGATATAATTTTTATTGTTACAGAAGAACTGGAAATGTATGCAATTCCTAAAGAAGCTATAAACAATAAGAGTACTTTAAATATTTGTGAAAAATATAGCAAATACAAAGTCTATTTATAAAATTATAAAAAAACAAGCACTTAAAAAAGTGCTTGTTTTTTAATCCCAAAATTTGTTGTTGTTGTTCAAAGTCAAAATCGCAAGTTTATCAGGAGAAAGTACATATTCTACAGATGCAACTACATTAAATTTATAGCACATTACATATGCATGTTCTCCTTGTGTATCAAATAATTTGTATCCTCTAGGTAATTTGTACCATAAAACATTACCGGTATAAAAATTAGATGATATCTTTGTGATTTTTTTGCATTTGAAACCTTTCTTTTCGAGAGCTGACTTATCTTTGATGCTTAAGCAATTTTCAAAAACAGGAATCATTATACAAATAACCTCCATTCTATAGGGATTGGGTGGATAACGAATGAATACATTACATTATTCCTTATCAAAACAATATAATATACAGATAATTATACACTAATTTTGACAAAAAGTCAAAGTATACAAGAATATGATTGTAATTTATATTGTATATTAAATAAATTTATGATAATATTTAGCTATAAGTGAAAGAACAATAAATGGAGGAAAACGATGATAAATCAAATAAATAACTGGAATATTATTGTAAATAAACTAATTGAAAAAGAATTAACAATATCAACAATGGAAAGTTGTACAGGTGGAGGAATAGCTAATGCAATAACTAACATTTCAGGAGCATCATCTGTTTTAAGAGAAAGCTTTATAACATATTGTAATGAAGCAAAAGTTAAACAAGGAGTTCCTAAAATTTTAATTGAACAATATACAGTATACAGTCCAGAGGTTGCAATAGCCATGGCAAAAGCAGCAAAAGAACAAACTAACTCTGACATTGGAATTGGTGTTACAGGACAACTTGGAAGAATTGATCCAGCAAATCCTGTTGATAAGCTAAATACAATTTGGTATGCTATAATTGACGAAGAAAATCAAGTAAAAGTAGAAGAACTTAAAGTACCGGACAACGAAAGAAAAGAACAGAAAGAATATATTATTCAACAAGTAGCAAATAGTTTATTAGAAGAAGGAGAATAAATATGAAAATTATATCATGGAATGTTGCAGGATTTAGAGCATGTTTAAAAAAAGGATTTGACGAATTTTTCAAAGAAATAGATGCAGATGTATTTTGTATTCAAGAATCAAAGGTATTACCGGAACAATTCGACTATCAGCCAGAAGGATATTATCAATACCTAAATCCAGCAGAGAAAAAAGGATATTCAGGAACATTAGTTTATACTAAAGTTAAACCTATAAATGTTACATATGGATTGGGAATTGAAGAACATGATCATGAAGGAAGAGTTATAACAATGGAATTTGAAAAATTCTATTTAATTACGGTATATGTTCCAAATGTTAAAAGGGAACTAACTCGTTTAGATTACAGAATGCAATGGGAAGATGATTTTAGAAAATACTTGAAAAATCTAGAAAAGAATAAGCCGGTTGTATTTTGTGGAGACTTAAATGTAGCACATGAAGAAATAGACTTAAAAAATGCAAAAGCAAACAGGGGTAATGCTGGTTTCACAGATGAGGAAAGAGCAAAGTTTACAGAACTTTTAGAAAGTGGATTTATCGATACATTTAGATATTTCAATCCAGAAAAAGAGCAATATTCATGGTGGAGTTATATGGGACATGCAAGAGAAAAGAATATTGGATGGAGAATTGATTATTTTGTAGTATCTGAGAGCATTATTAAAAATGTTTCAAATGCAACAATATACGATGAAGTTATGGGAAGTGATCACTGCCCGGTAAGATTAGATGTAAATTTATAAAGAGAGTGATAATATGAAAAAAATTATAAAATTGTTTGTATTAACTATTATAGCAATTGTTTTAACAGTTGGAATATATGTAGGAACAAGTGGGTATTTGTTTTATAGAAAAACAGTTAAAACTAAAAGCTTATCTGATAAGATTACAGAAATTCGACAAGCAGATTATTTCGTTCCAATAAGTGAAATACCAAAAGACTACAAAGATGCGGTAATTGCAGTAGAAGACCATAGATTTGAAGAACATGGAGCTGTTGATTTAATTGCAATTGGAAGAGCGTTAACATCTAATGTAAAAAATAAAGATTTAGTGGAAGGCGGAAGCACAATAACGCAGCAGGTTGTAAAAAATTTGTATTTCATGGAAGAGGATACCAAAAGTGATTCTTTTGATAGAAAAATTGCAGAAGTAATTATCGGAATTGATTTGGAAAAGAATTATTCAAAAGATGAGATTTTTGAATTGTATGCTAACAATATTTATTTTGGAGATGGATATTATAATTTAAAGGATGCGGCTAAGGGATATTTCAATAAAGAACCATCTGAAATGAATTTATATGAATGTACATTGCTCGCAGGAATTCCAAATGCGCCTAGCGTATATTCACCAAACGTTAATTCAGAACTTTCAAAGAAAAGACATGCAAAAGTATTAAGGTCGATGGTTAAATATGGGTATTTAACACAGGAAGAGGCTGATGCAGTAAATTTGAATGAGTATTATGAATAAAATTGGGGACGGAGAAAATTTTAAAAAATTAAAATTTTCTTCGTCCCAGATTTAAAAAAAATTTGAGTTCTTAGATTTAAATTCATAAATTGGGAAATTATATTATTGTATAAAATTTGTAGAAGGTGAAACAAATGAATAATAATTTAAAGTATAATCAAGAAAATAAAAATGACAAAGTAGATATAAAGAAAATGTATGGAAAAGAGTGCATATTATCGGTGGAAGAATTTGTGTCAGAAATTAAATCAGACTTAAATAACGGCTTAACAGAGAGGCAAGTTCAAGCTAATTATGAACTATATGGAAAAAATGAATTAAATAGTTCTAAACCTAAAAGATGGTATCAATTTTTTTTAGCAAGTCTAATTACTCCGTTTAATTTAATACTAATTGGAATAATAGTAGTATTAATCTACACAGATGTATATTTAACAAATCCTCCCAGCTATGCAAATATAATAGTAATAATTGCTTTAATCCTATTAAGTACATTTTTAGAGTTTTTTATAGTTTATAAATCTAACAAAGATGCTGCAAATCTAAAGAAGTTAATCCAAACAACTTCAACAGTAATACGTAATGGAAAAAAAGAAACCATACCAGTTACTAACTTAACAGTTGGTGATGTTGTACTTCTATCTGCTGGAGACCTTATTCCAGGAGATTTACGTTTAATAGAATCAAATAACTTACATGTTAGTCAATCATCTCTGACTGGTGAATCTGAAGCAATAGAAAAATTTGCAGAATCAGAATTGCAATCAATAGATGAAATTGAAAGCATATCGGATTTAGATAATATTTGTTTTATGGGAACGAACGTTACAAGTGGCGCAGGAAAGGGAATTATTTTTAAAACTGCAAATGATACTTATTTTGGAAAGATTTCAGCAGCGGTAAATACTGGAAAACCAAAAACCAATTTTCAAAAAGGAACTGAAAATTTAAGTAAATTGCTAATAAAATTTATGCTTGTTATGATTCCGATAACATTTTTATTAAGTGCAAGCAAACATAGCGTATTAATTGCTTTTACTTTTTCAGTTGCGATTGCTATAGGAATTACACCATTATTGCTTCCAGTTATACTATCTTCTAGCCTAGGTAAAGGGGCAATAAGAATGTCTAAAAAGAAGACAATTGTTAAGCGCTTAGACAGCATTCAAAGTTTTGGTGCAATGAATATTTTATGTACAGATAAAACGGGGACACTAACCGAAGATAACATTGTGCTAGAAAGATATTTAGATATTTATGGAAAAGAAAACATTAAGGTGCTTAATTATGTGTATTTAAATGCTGCATTTCAGACAGGATTAAAAGGTAGTATTGACGAGGCAATTTTAAAAAGGGCAGAAAAAGAAAATGTTACTTATCTAAAAAATAAGTTCACTAAAATCAATGAAATTCCCTTTGATTTTGTGCGAAGATGCTTATCTGTTATTATCTCAAGCGATGATGGTTTAAGAATAATTACCAAAGGAGCTATTGAAGAAATCTTAAGTATGTGTACAACTGCAGAAGATAATGGAAAAATAATACCAATAACAAATGAATTAAAAAATAATATAAAAAATATATCCAAGAGGTTGAATCAAGATGGAATGAGAGTTATAGGTGTTTGTAGTAAAATTTTAGATACTGCAACAATTGAGTTCTCAGTAAAAGATGAGTCAAATATGACATTCTTAGGATTTATAGGATTTTTAGATCCGCCAAAAGAATCAGCTAAGGAGGCTATAAGAAGACTTAACGATGCAGGAATAAGAGTAATTGTTCTAACAGGTGATAACGAAAATGTTACAAAAACAATTTGCGAAAAGGTCAATATTAATACTAAAAGAATAGTTTTAGGAACAAGCTTAGATACAATGGAAGATTCTGCGGTTCAAAGATTATTAAGAAATACAAATGTTTTTGCAAAACTGTCACCAATTCAGAAAGCAAGAATTATAAGACTGTTGAAAGAAAGTGGAAATGTTGTAGGATATATGGGTGATGGTATTAACGATAGTCCATCTCTAACAAATGCTGAGGTTGGAATTTCAGTCGATACAGCTGTTGATATTGCAAAGGAAACTGCTGATATAATCCTATTAGAAAAAGATTTGAATGTATTAACAGATGGTGTAATGGAGGGAAGAAAGACTTTTGGAAATTTAATGAAGTATATAAAAATGGCTGTTAGTTTTAATTTTGGAGAAGTACTTTCAGTTGTAATTGCTAGTGTATTTTTGCCTTTTTTTCCAATTACGCCAATTCAATTGCTTGTTCAAAGTTTGCTTTATGATTGTGGACAATTATCTGTTCCGTTGGATAATGTTGACAAGGAATACTTGGCAAAACCTAAAGTTTGGGATATAAAAGGAATAAAAAGGTTTATGTTATATATGGGGCCTACAAGTTCTATTTTTGATATTTTAGTATTCGCAATTTTGTGGTTTGGTTTTAGATTGCGTGCTCCTGAAGCAGCATTGTTTCAAACAATTTGGTTTTCATATGGAGTTGTATCTAACTTGGTAGGATTGCATATTATTAGGACAGGCAAGGTTCCAATTATTCAGAGTAATGCGTCAAAATACGTGTATTTTTCCTCTATTATACTGAGTGTAATTGCTATTGCTATACCATATACTTTTATTGGAACATTTTTGGGATTGACGGCTTTACCTGCTAAGTATTTAGGAGTGATTGTAGGAGTGCCTATTTTATATTGCATTGTGGCTTCTTTTGTTAAGAAGGTGTATATTAGGAAATTTGAAGATTGGATTTAATAATCTAATCGATAATAAGAATAAAAAATATTGAAATAAAGCTACTTTTTGATTGACAAGTAGCTTTATTTATTATATAATGTTAACCAAGGTTAACAAAAATGAAAGGATGAGGTATATGATATCGAAATCTTTGGAAGAATATATAAAAACCATGTATATTTTAAAAAAGCAAAATGGTAATGTTCGTGTTACAGATGTTGCAGAAAAAATGGGGTGCTCGAAGGCTAGTGTTAACAAGGCTTTGAATAATTTGAAAGATAACAATCTGGTAAATTATGAAACTTACGGAACAATTGAAATAACTGATGCCGGAGTGGATTTGGCTCAGAAGATTTTAGAGAGTTATGATATTGTTTTTGTTTTTTTGAAAGATGTACTTGGTATGGAAGCTGATTTATCTCAAAAAGAAGCAGAAAATATGAAATCTTCTATGTCTGATGAAACTATTAATAAATTGGCAAAATATGTTCATCAAGTTCTTGGCTTAAGAAGCCTAAATTGTAATTATGATGTTAGTCAAGA
>CAMUZC010000046.1 GCA_947165105.1 uncultured Lachnospiraceae bacterium
ATTATTAATTTTTTAATTAAATTTTATTTTATTATAATAAATAAATAAAAATATTTATTTCATTTATCCATAAACTGTATTTAAAAGCAAAGCAACTCCTTGTAATATCCATAAATTAGGATGAACTAAAGTTCTTAAATCTGCTTCAAAAACAAACCCTTCCCCTTTAACATTCTTTCTATTCTGAGTAACATAAACTGGAGTCTTTAAATTATTTCTCAATTTAATCTTACTAGCTTCTGCTGGAATAACTTGAATAAGTGGCATATTACATATCAATTTTTTAGGTAATTGTCTTTGTAAGCAATTATGTTCAATATCCCATTCTGCTCCTTCTAGATATAAACCTTGAATATAACATCCAAATTCTGGTTTTTCACTTATTTCATCGACATTATATATTTTAGTAACTACTGTATAAGTAGAAACTTTATCTAAAGGCCATCCTTTTTTTCTACAAGTAATTTGGATAATAGCTTTTAAATATGAAGCAGGGATATGTAGTCCACTTAACCACATAACTTTTGGTTCTCCATGTTCAAACCAATCCAAATATTGATTATATCTTCTTCTATAATGATCTAGCCAATTTAATAAAGATTTTTGAGTTTCTGGTGCTAATGCTCTCCATTGGTTTGGTAATAAGCCATTATATATACTATTCATTATATCTTCTATTTCGGCATTCATTGCTATTTCTCCTTTTAATGAAGATATTAAATCTGATAAAGTTTCATTCATTTTTTCATTAAGCATATTATACCTTTCTATTTCTTGAGTTAAAACTGCTTCTATTGGGGTTTTACCTCCTGTGAATTTTTTATTTACTGATAGCATATCAAATTTAGGTGGTACTTTACTTTCCAAAAATTCTTCAGCCATTTTTAATACTATTTCTTCTTTAGTTTGGACTTGTTTTGTTGAGCCTTCCTCTCCTTCCTTTTTCTTTCCACTGCTACTATTTCCTCCAGTAGATGATTGAAGTTTAATCATATCTTCCCATATTCTTTTTGAAGCCTGAGTAAAATAATCAATTTCTGCATTAGAATGCAATCCTATGATTTCAGGACTATAAGTAATAGGCATTTCATTAATTGCTTTTACATAATTATCAAATGGGCCATCTTCAGGAATTTCATAATTGAAATTTTCACTTTTAGCAAAAAAGAATTTTTGATTTACATCAAAAATAAAATCTCCCATATATTCTGCTAAATATGTCATCATTACACGTCTATCATAATCATCTGTTACTCTTCCTCCATACATAGCTTCTCCAATTAAATATTTCAAGGATGCCCATGGAATTGGATCATCAGGTCCTATTTTTCCTAAATACATTGATAAAAGTCTTTTACTAATAGTAAAGTCACTTTCCATAAAATCATAAATAACATTCCATCCTATTTTTCCAAATTTTTTACGATCTTGTAATACTGAATGAAAGAAAGAAGTTACAAATACTAATGGCTTATAAGCGGGATGAGGACATTCATTTTCAAATGATTCAGCTTTCATTGAACCAAAGACTCTATTCATATTAGGACCTAAACCATCTGGAGGTTCAGTTACAACTTTGAAACTTTTATGTAAAATACCAATTGGGAAATTTTCTAACGGAGAAGTGGTAAGCCATAATCTAAATTCTGGTTTTGGTTTCAAAGAATCAACACTATCTATCATATTTTCTAATTCTTTAAGCCATTTATATAATAAATCACAATTTTGTAATAAAATCCAAAGACCTCTTTTTATACCATCCATTATCATATTTTTAGCTTCTGTTTCCTGTTTTTGACCTAAAGACATAAATCTATATTTTTTTTCAAAATAACCCATTTCAATAGCATATTGATTTACGTAATAGGAAGGATCAACTCCTGGTGATAAAATGAATAATACAGGAGTATTTACACTACTTTGATCAAATATTTTATTCATTTTCATAGGTGGTGGAGTAATATAAAAATCATTACCTGTTGTATTTCTTATAAAGTTTTTAATAGCATTAAATACACGATCTTTTCTAAATACTCTTACAATTAAAAGTTTTTCTAATGGAGTTAATTCTTCTTCTAATCCGCTTGGTAATTCAATATCTTCTGGTTTTTCTAAATCTACCCAATTTTTCCATTCTTCAATATTTGATTTAAATAAATTTCCTGCCTTTTTCATTTTATCATTTAAATTAATAAGTCCTTCAAGATCTTGCCAAGAATCATCAGAAAGCCAATCTAAATTCTCTGGCTTTTGATTTTTACTTTCACTAATTGAGCCTCTTAAGAAGAATAATAATTCATTCATATCTAATTCTTCTTCATATCTCATTATCATTGTTCTCATATGGAAACTAAACATTAGTTTATGTTTTCCAAAAATAGATAAGCATATATATTCATATAATAAATTTGTTAATTTTTTCTTTATAGAATCTAATCTGTTAGTTAAAATCATATTTGGGGGAGCTTCTTTGATTGCATTTCTATAAACATTCGTATATGAGGCTAAAGAATATTCATACATAGAACTAATTAATCTTAAACCACATATAGTAAAGTATAAAATTGAGCCTCTTTTTGCAACTGGAATATAATTTGCTCTTTGTAAATATAAATCTTTTCTTGTTGTTTCTGAAGCTTGTAAAGATGCTTTTAATTCTTGTGCTTTATCTTTAGTGAATTTTAATGTTTCTATAAGTTTTGTATTTTGCAAAATATCTGTGCCAGCTGATTCATTTAAGGCTTCTAATAAATTATCTTCACATTTTTTTAAGAATATTTTATTTTTATTCATATCTTCAACTATTTTTTTTCTTGTTTCTTCTATTGATGGATATTCAAATCTAACAACTTCATTTAATAATTGTTCTTCCAATCCATCCATAGTTATGCTAAAGTTAATAATTGTAGTTTTAGCCATTATTTCAGGAGTATAATGTGGATTTGGTAATTTTGTAACAAGATATAATTTAAAATCAGCACTAACACTTTGTTCTTGTCCTTCTAAAATTATATATTCAACTTGATTTTTAATTATATAATTTTTCTCTAAAACAGGATTGATATTTGGATCGATTGTATCTCCTACATTTTCTATTAAAACATTACCACCGTTATGAACTCTTAATCCAACATATTTCATATAATCAGCAGTAAATGTTAAAACTTTTAAATTAACACCACATTTTCTTTTAAGCCATACAATAGCTTGATTTTCTGGATCAATAGCTAAAGGCCAACGATTAGCATTTTCTGTCAAAATACCATTTTGTGTAGAAAGTTCATCATCAGGTAATCCATCTATATTCCATTGTGATATTTCTTGATCAGAGGTTAATAATCCTTGAACTGTGAAATTTTCAGAAACATTTATTTTTCTTTCGATTAAATCACTTTTCCAGGTTTCATATATCATTCTTTTTCTAAAATCAAAACTAAATGGCCCACAATATGATAAAAATGCAGCACCTAAAAGACAATCACCAGGCAATTTACCTTTTGAATTTGCTAAATTGACTTTATCTTCACTCCATCTTACTTGTTCTGATTTAAGACCATCAAATAGTGAATTTGCAGTACTTAATCTTGCACTTAAATCTTTAAGTCTTTCATTTGCAATATTATATTTTTCTTCATTTTCATCTTTTTCTTTTTGGAGTCTTTCACTTTCTGCTGTAAGAATAGCTAATTGTTCTTTAATTTCTTTTAAACTTTTTTCAGCTTCTTCTTTTTCAGCTATTTTTTTATCTAAATCTCTTTGTAATTCAACTCTTTTCTTTGATTTTGTTGCAAATTCAAAGAAGTTGATAACATAAGATTGTAATTGGGCAATAACTTTATTTTTATTTTTATCAACTTGGATATCTTTCACTTTATTATAAGCTATTTCGCATTGATTTATATTTCCTACTTTTTCTAATATTGTGGTGAATGTTCTATCTAAATCTGTTAAATCAGAAAATAATTTTTTAGTTGCACCTAATTTAACAGAAACGTCACTGTCAGGCATTGCATCCCATTTTATACTAACATCTTTAATAGTAAATATAAGTGCTTTAACAATAATATTTTCTCCTTCAAATGTTTTTAATTTAGCCATCATATCTACTTGCTTTTGATCTATTTTTTTGACTTCTTCTTTAACTTTTTCTACAAGTGCACTTATAGTTGCTAAACTTTGTTCAATTTCAGCTTTACCTTTTGTAATTTCTTTATTTTTTTCAGTTAATTCTTTTTCTTTATTTTCTGCTTCTGTTTTATTTTTTTCTGTTTTTGCTGTCGCTTCCTTTAAATTATTTAAAACTTCGTTTAATTTAACTAAAAGTTTTGCGGCATTTTCTTCCTCTTCTCCAACTGTTTTTTTCAATGCAGCTATATTTTTGGAAGAATCAGCTAAAACTTGTAAACCATTTTCTAAGTGTGTAATTAATTCTTGTGTATTTTCAACGTGTTTTTTATATAAATTTTGGAAATTTTTTATATAATCTAAAAAGTTTTTAGGAGTTGTATATATTGTTCTTTTTTGTGAATTATAAGCTTCTGTAGAAAAATCTTTTAAGGATGAATGAACTTTAATAATATGTTCACAAAGAATTGGGACTTGTTCTTTATCAATCGCTTTATATCCACTGAAAAGGAAATTAGCAACTTGCAATAAAGCTTCTCTTGGCCATTCAAAGAACCAATCTATAGTAGTGCTACTTATAAGTCCAGGAAAGTTTCTACATCTATTTCTTAGATTATCACCTGATGGAGACATTGAAATAACTAAATGAAGATTTTCTTTTATTCTATTAACGTAGAGACCATATGCAGTATCTTTTGTTTCTGGGAGATTCAATTTTACTGCAAGTGGTTTGTAATCATCTATAATTTGATTTTTTTCTGCTTTTTCAAAAATAGCAGGGACAATACCAGTTGTAAGTATATTATTTATTAATTCTAAGAAACCTTCATCTAAAACCTGTTCATCTGTGAATAAAAAAGTAATTTTACGCATAGGTTGTTGAGGAATGAATCTTCTAAATAATTCTTGTAATTGTTCCCTGAAATGTTTTTCTTCGAATTTTGAGGTAATTTTAATTCCCCATAAATCATATCTTGCAATAAATGTAGCTACTTTTGTTAATGATTGTTTACCAGAACCTCCAACTCCAACTAGTAAGGCATTTCCATCTTGAATACTTATAATTCTATGAATTCTAATTAAATGGTCAATACATTCATCATAAAAGACTAAATTCATAGCTTGACCTTCTAAATCTTTATATGCTTCTAAAGCATTATCTAAAAACTTTTTGACTTCTTCATATGTTGCAACATTTCTGTAAGCTCTATCTTCAGATTTTGGTAATTTAGTAAGGGGGTCAACTTCTTCATCATAAAAATTTACTTTCATAAAATTACAATGTATGCAAGGCTTAGCTAATGATATTTCAGCTAAATCAGAAAAGTTTGAATTTATATTACTTTCGATTAAAGCTTCAACTCTTTTTTGATCTTTTGTTTCCCTTAATTTATCAGAAAATACACGTAAAGCTTCATGTCTCCATAATTTAAGTAAAGATTCTTTTGTTGGATAATCAGCTATCTTCAATAAACAAAATCCTTGGAATATTTTACTTACATCACGAATATTAAAAACATAATGGAATTTTATAGGTGTACGAGGGAGTTCTGCTTTTACTGCTGAATATAATTGAACTGTTGCTGCTATTAATTTATCTTTGAAAGAAGTCATATCAAGTCCTTCATCATATCCAGACAAATAATTAGTTATAATAATATCATATATTTTACTGACTGCATTATTATCAATTGTTATATTAAATACATTGAATAATGAAATAAATCTTGGATCTATGGCATTATTACCACCACCTGGAGGTAAAGTACTTCCTACAAAGTTTGTATCTATTAATTTTATAAGATCTTTATTATCTTTTGTATAATAACATTTTTTCTCTATAAGTAATTTCATAAAGGCAATTGGTTGTTGAGTTTCAAATCTATCTATTTTAGGCATACCTAAATCATCTACATAAATAATTAATTCTTTTCCACTTGGAGGTCCCATTGTTCTTAAAAATCTTGTTTCCAAAATTTCTTCCATTGTATTTTGAAAATCTGTAGAATTTGTTCTTGAAGAAAAGTTCATATTTAAAATAACATAGGGAGAATTTTTTTCTTTTGTTAAAAACTTCAAATAGTTATTAATAGTTACAGTTTTTCCAGTACCAGGTTCTCCTACGAATAAAACTGGTTTATGAATTCTAACTAAATTTTTCAATAAATAAGTGAATTTTTTTGTATCACTTGTAGGAATAATTATTTCATTATATTGTTGGTTTTTACCATCATTTTCTGGAATAATAGTATTATTTAAATTTTCAGAATCCCATTCAATAAATCTTCCTACAGAACTATCATACATTGAATCATAAGGTTTAGATGGAGGTGTAGAAGTACCACTTGGTAAATCTTTTAAGAATTTTGCGAATTTTTCTCTATCTTCATTTGTAGTTAAACAAGCACCAACAGACCAAACTAAACAAAAAGTGAAAATTGATTCTAATTGGGCTGCTTCAGAAGGGATAGCTTCTAAATCAATTAAACATGAATCAATTAAATTTGTTAATTGATTAACTATCGCTGCTTCATATTGAGGAACAATTAATTTAAATGGAATTCCTTCTTCTTCGTTTCCTTTTGCTCCTTTTAAAATATATTTTAAGCATGGTGGCATCATTCTTGTATAATTATCATTCATATATCCTTTTATTGTTTCATCCCATTCTTTAGGATCTTTTGCTTCTAACCATTTATAATATACTGCATCTCCATGAAGTAAAGATGAATCTACATAAATCATACCTAAACGAGAAACTGTTGCTGGAGAGGCATGATGAATATTATAAGCTTCTACTAACATTGAACAATAACTTTGCATTAAAATACGATCTTTATTTTCTAATGTTAATTGTTTACTATCGTCCATAACAGAATTTAATTTTTCAATCCATAAAGGATCAACATCACCATCTAATATAATCCATCTCAATTCACTTTTTCCATTGTTTGGTAAAGGACTATTTGCAATTTGAAAAATATTTGATAAAATACCAATTTCAAAATCATCTGATATTTCATTTTTTTTTCCGAATAATCTTGGTACACTTTGAGCTTTTGGATTTATTAAATAACTAACCATATTATCAATATTTTTAAACTTTTGGAAAACATTTCTTAAAATATCTACTATTATACTTTTACCACTCATTGGAGGACCACAAATCATAGTACAATGACGTATATTCATTACTTCATACATTTGAAGTACTTTAACTACTTGTCCATCTAAAACTTTAAGTCCCATATCTTTCATTATTTCTCTTACAGTATCACCACCTTTTTCAGGAACATCACTAACTAAATCTGGGAATAAATCTTTTAATAAGCCTTCGAATAAAATACTATCGTCTTTTATGAATTTAGGCATATTTAAATCTTTCATTGCTTTCATTAAAATTAAATCTTCTGCCCAATCCAAATGATTTCTTTTTAGAGTACCTGCTGAACTTAAAACTGCTTTCATACTTCTCAAACCCCATTCATAATGATGCTGTTTACTTAATTGTTCTTGACTCAATTCATATAACTTACATATTTTTTGAGCTAATTTTCTTCCATCAGCAAAACCAAATGATAATAATATATTTTCACAAATAAGTAAGAAATCTGGAGTAACCATTGTAACTGGTCTGAACAATGCTTTAAGATTATCTGGAAGTTCAGAACGACCTTCATAATTGGGATTCATTGTAATGAAAATACCTATAGTTGGTAATAATTTTACTTCTTTAGTCATTAAGAACCAGCTTTCTTTATGCTGAGCTAGACTTAATTCAATGGAATTAATTTGAGTTGTAACGACAGACAAAACTTCTCTATTAATCATATTAAATTCATCAAAACATCCCCAGAAGCCAGTTTGTGATAAACCACTAAAGAATTGCCCCATAAAAAGATAATCTAATGTATCAGAACAATTTTGTACAACAACTCTTATACCCATACCTTTCCCTAAATCTTTAACTGTTTCTGTTTTTCCTGTACCGGCTGGTCCTGCAGGGGCAGTCCCTAAATAGAAAGTAAGTGCAGTTGTAATAGTCATAACACACCTATCTGTTAAAGGAGTTACAACTAAACGACCTTCAAGTCCTTGATATTCATAACAAGAATTAAATTCTCCATTACATTGCCTTATAATTAAATCATCTTTTTCTCTATCCCAATAGAATTTAAGTTGACTTTCCCATTCAAATTCTCTTGCATCTAATATTGAATCACGAACAAATTTATCTACAATTTCCCTTCCATGAACTGTTCTTATAATTAAGTTATTTAATTTTAATCTATCTTCTTTTGATATATCTTTTTTTCTTACAATAACAACTAAGTCAAGAAGGCCTTTACTTTGTCTTTCTAATTCTCTTTTCATTGCATATTTATCTCCTTCTTGTTTTATTTTTCT
Source organism: uncultured Lachnospiraceae bacterium (assembly GCA_947165105.1). Next base: position 8,533 of record CAMUZC010000046.1, read on the forward strand.
GAAAACATCTTCTAAAGCAAATGTCCACCAACATTCAGAAGTAAAAACACAAATTTGTCCTAATTTATTATGAATAAATTTATATAATTCTTCTTTAGTGTAATCTTGAATAGCAGTTTTTAAGAAATTCCTTAAAGTATTTTTCATTTCTTCATCAACTTTATTCATCCATTGTCCTACTTGTTGTTGAGATTCTACTCTTATTGGTTTATCAAATAAAAATTTTTCTCCTTCCTGTGATGTCATACCTATTATGTTTCTTCTTTCACTTAATAATCTTTTGCAATTTGAATATATTTTAATTAAATGAGGATTTAATGTATCTAAAGGGTCAGAACTACCTATAATTTGAAGTAAATCTTGCTCTGTAAGGAAATAAAATCTACTAAATTCATTCTTTTTAGAATCTAAATGTTTTGTTAAAGCCTTTTCTGCTTGTTCAAACTTAGTTAAAAATCCTTTTAATTCAAATTTGCGGTCTTTTTCTCTACATTGGAATCTAACACTAGGTTTTTTATATATAGAAGTCATTAATTTTCTGAAATTTTTATCTTGAATATCAAATTCTTGTGTTTCTTTTACTAATTTTTGTCTTATATCTTCACTTCCTACAAAGATACTTTCTAAATAAATCCATTTTTTTTGTACTTCAACCCAAACTTCTATAATTTCCATCATATTATTCATTTCTTGCTCTAAATCTTCGATTTCATTTTTGAAAGCTTTTGCATGTTTATTAGCTCCTACATTTTGTAAATTTTCTATATTATCTTTTATAATTTCCATTTCTCCTGAAACATCTTTAAATTTATAACCTTTGTCTTCATTTCCCCTTTTATGTGGGGCTAATTGAAATTTTAATTCATCTAATGAATTTTTAATTTCATCTAATTTATTTTTCACATCTGTTTCTTCTTTAGCGTCATTAACCATAGTAGCAACTTTATCTTTTATATTTAATAAATCAAGTTTTATTACATCTCTTAAAGTCATTACATCAAATTTAACATTAAGTCTTCCAGTTCTATTCTCTTTTATAAATTCAGCTAAATTTCTTTCATTTACAACTGGTGATTTTAATAATAAGATTACATCTTTTACATTATCATTGAATTCTTCTCTAACATCTTCAAATTTTTTATAAGGAATAAATGAAGATAAACCCTCTCTATCAAATTCTCTTTTAGCTTTTAATAATTCTTCATTTTTCTTTTCTAATAAATTAGTCTCTAATTTAGACCATGTTTTATCTTGTTGCTCATTGAAAAATATATCAAAATCATGGAATGTTTTATAAATAGGCTCAACTTTTTTATTTTTTTCATACATTTCATTTATTTCTGGGAAAGTCGTTATTGGTAAATTAAATAATTTTTGAGATCCAACAATATCATCTTTTCTTTTTTTAAGTAAATCTAATTTTTCAAATGATTCTTGTAAAATTTTATATCCTGTTGCTAAATCAATATCATTTAATGGACCTTTTTCATTATAATTTTTATATTCTATTTTTAAGTCTTCTTGAAGAAGTTCTGCTTCTTTTTGAGTATTTTTAGCCAAATTTTTTTTTCTTTCTAATAAATTATCATCTTTTTTTTTGGCTTTTACTCTTAAATTATCCCATTCTTTTATAAGTTGCTTAAAATGTTTCTCAATTTCATCTAATCCTGGATAATTGTGCAATTTCAAAAAATGTATTTTTTCTGCCATTGAATGTATTTTTAACTCCATAGAAAGTTTTTTTCCATTAATTTTAGAAACATATCCTAAAACTCTTTTTAATTCGTCAGAGGATTCTGTTTTCTCTTTTAATTTTTCTTTATTAGTAACTATTATTTCATTAAACTTTTTCATATCTTCTTCTTCTAATTCTTTAACCAATATTTTTAACATATCATTAATTACTTTTCCAATTTGTTCTTTTCCTCTTGTAATCAATTCTTCATTATTTATTAAAAAGTTTCCATTACATATTTTTTGCTTTTCTCTTTTTTTTTCGAAATCAGTCAAATAAAATAAAATTAATGAAACTTTTTTTTCGAAATTTTTTAAAGTTTTATTTTTATCTAATTCATTTTCATATCTTGATCTGGCATTTTGTCCCCAATATCCAAAATGTTCACTTTCATATTCTCTTGTATATTTAGATTTATTATCTTCTAAAGAAAGTGAAATTTTTCCTATTCTTTGATATAATTTACCTACATATGTTTTCAAATCTTGATTATCTGCAATTTCAGTTCCATATGAATATTTATTTCTAATATATTCTTTATCTTTTTCTTCTACATTTTCAATAGAAGGAGTTTTGCAAGTACCATTCATCCATCTAATAAACTCTTTTCCTGTATTTTGAAAACAAGAAATTAGTCTTGTTTTTAATTCCATATCAATTTCATTAGAATTTGGATTATATAAAACCTCTTTATTTGAAATAAATTTAGATTTTACAGTAAATAATACATTTTGCTCTTTTTGTTTTTGAGTCAAAGAATTGGTATTTGTATCTATAGTAAATAATCCATTAAGAGTAATTATTGCTTTTAAAATACATTTTGAAAGAGCATTTAACATACAATTTTCCCAATAATGATAATATTGTACCATTTCTGCTCTTTCTCCTAATTCTTCATTTTCTTTTTTTCCTTTATTTACATTTACTATTCCTTCTTCTTTTGAACCTTCAAAAGTCATCCTTTCTATATCTTTTAAAGTCGTTGTAATTTCTTGATATTTATTTAATAATTCTCCAATTACTTTTTGTCTATGCTCTTCATAATAGAATAAAAATGAATTTAATTCTCTATTATTTACTATATTTTTATTGAATTCTCTTACCAATGTAGCATTTGAAATTTGTTTTATAACTGAAAGTATTTTTTCTTCACTTTTTATTACATTAGCAAATTTATCTCTTAAATTTTTAATTCCATTTTTACAATCATCGTTGAATTCTTTAATTCCTAAAGCTGTCCAGTTATGAGTATTTGTACCTACTTCTATTTTTAAATGTAGCTCGTTACAGTCTTTCCTTAAAAGCATTTGATGATGTTCTTTCATTGATTTAGTTAGATTATCATAATCCCTTAACATTAAACTTAACATATTACAATATTGGGCCAATTGAATTTCTTGATGTGCAATATTTATTATATTTGGAGGGATATCACTAAAACCATATAAATCTAAAAATTTAGTATCATGAATCATTAATTTTAATTTATTATCGAAATTGACTTCATAATGGCTGTCTTTTTTTATCAAAATACAAAGTCTAAGATATCCCATAAATTGAGAAAGAGAATTAACTTTCCAATCATCAAATATTTTAAATTCATAATCACGTAATTGTCTAGCAACTTTTAAGAAAGCATCAGCAAGTTCTTTTTCTGTTTGAAGTTTAATATCTCTTGGATTATCAGTCATTTGTTTAAAATGATCTTTTTTTTGGAATATTTTACTTATTGGTCTTTTCATTTTAACATATAATTGGCGTGCCCATGCTATTTTACCAGCAGTTTCAGACTTTGCTTTTGAAATTGGAGGATTATCTTTATATTTTATGAAAATTTCTTCATAATTTTTTACTTCAGAAATAAATCTTTTTAAAATATTTATATACTTTTCTTTCATAGCACTTTTTATTTCCGCTTGATCTATTAATGAATCGAAATTTGTATATAAATCAAAGGCGCTTTCAGCATTTTTCAGATTATCAAACGTATCATCTATTAATTTTTTTATATCTTGTTCAAGGCCATTCATATCTTGATCAAAAGCTGTAAAAACTTCATTACAATATTTGTCAGTTTCACTATTGAAAATGTTATATTTATAATTTTCAAAGTAAGAATATGCTTTCATAACTTTTTCTTTTTCTTGATAAATTCTTTCTGAAGCTCCTCCTATAACTCTTTCTAAATCATGTCCTAAAAATTTTAAAAAACCTTTAATTTTGTTTAAACCATTTTTTAATTTTCCACATATAGTTTTAACATATTCTAAATCTTTTGTAATTTTATTGTGAGCATATTCCCATTTTGTTTTATTTTTTGTATCTGAATAATGGGAATTCCATTGTGTAGCTACTTTATTTGCTTGGGTAATAAGTTGTATACTTTGGTCAATTTCATCGGGATTTGTTTTAAATAAAGCCTTTAGTTGAACTTTCTCAGATATTTTAGTCCATATTTCTTTAGCCATTACTTCTAAAAGGAATCCAAATTTATTTGGATCTTTATGTTTAGAAATCATCCAAATTATTTTAAGATTATGGAAAATACCAGGAATAGAATGTTCTATAACTGCTAAGTCATCTGAAGATAAGTCTTTTATAGATCTTTCTAATGTTTGTAAAAATTTAAGGTAATCATTTGCATCTTCAAAAGTTTTTTCAAATTCAGATATTTTAGTTTCAAAAGTATTTCCTTTTTGGCTTTCTTCACTTAATTTTAAAATATCAACTATTCTTTGGGTGTTTTCACTTTTTAATTGTTGAGCTAAAATTGACCAATTAGAAACTGCTCTTTTTCTATTATCTATTTCCATCATAGCACTAGTTATATTTTTAGGATAAT
>CAMUZC010000047.1 GCA_947165105.1 uncultured Lachnospiraceae bacterium
TATTTAAATTTAATATTTGATTTAATAATTTGTTTTTTTCTTCGTCATTTAATTTGTCCATCCAATCTATTATGTGTTCTTGATTGAACTTCTTTAGTATTTCAATAGCTTTTTCTTCCATAATCCTCTTCCTTTTTATTGATTTATTTACTTTATAATACGGTCATATTATCATAAAAAATTGAATTGTTCAACATTTTGTTTTCATATTTTTTGCTATAATCCAATAACGGTCTCTTCCAACCTCTCCACAAACCTCTCATTATTACTAACATACCTCTTCGGTATAAACCCATGAACTCTCTCCAAAGCTCCTTCAAGCTCCTCAACACCGTGCAAACCTATAATAAACCCACTCGCATCAAAATTCTCAATAATCTGCAACTGATGATTATTAACATGTTCCTTAAACTCCTTCAACCTAGGCACTGCAATAATTTTCTTACCACGATTCAATCCCTCAATAATAGTAGCAACACCACCATGAGTAATAATAAAACTAGCATTTTCAATTAAAGCATCCACTTCCCTAGGAGTGGTAAACTCAATTAAATGCATCTTGCTACTGTCCAAATCAGTACTAAACTTCGTATTACCAATTTGTGCAACAACCGTATCATTTATCTTTCCGCACTTAATCAACCTTTCAACTTCAACAAGTAATCTTCTAAATTCTTTATCCTGAGTTCCAACTGTAACAAAAATCATTTAATAAATCCACCCCCAATATTCTGCTTTCGGATAAATCTTTTTCATTTCTTCCCATTGGACCACAAAAACATCAGCAATTGGATATACAAATCTTCCTGCCACAGTTTTTGAATTTCTATTTGCAAATGTCTCTATATAAATAACTTTTTTTCTAAAAACTTTTGCAATATAACACATTGGCACAGCTGTATGTGTTCCTGTAGTTACAATAACATCTGGCTTTTGTTTCAAAAAAATAATAAAACTTTTTATTATATTAAACATATATATGAAGAAATATGTAAAAGGATTTTTCTTTGTTCCATAGGCTAAATATGATGTTTTTCCCTTATATTCCTCTGCTAAATATTCGTTACTTTTTGTTTTTTCTGTTACTATATAATAATCAAACTTTTCAAATAATTTTTTTAATTGCATTAACTCACTTAAATGTCCGCCAGTACTAGATATAAATAAAACTTTCTTTTCTTTCATTTTTATCCTCTCATCTATTTTTAATTTATTACATTTATTTTATATCAGATAGTTTTTATATGCAATATATTTTAAAATAAAAAATGTCCTATTAGGACGTTTCTATTTAGAACATTTTTTAAAAACATCCTAAAAGAAACGTCACAAATAGAACATTATCTATATCCAGTTTGCTTACAAATTCCTTCACTATATTCTTTAACTTTACTACTTACCTCATAATTGCTATCGCCAAATAAATCTTCATGTAATTTTTTTACATTACTTTCTAATGTAACTGGAACTCCATACCAAGCTCTTCCTGTATAACCTTTTACTTCATAAGGCCATCCCTTACTAGATGAAATGTTATACTTAGACATTTGTGGTATTGCTTTTAAAATTTCTGTTTCTTGAACGTTTGTATACACCCTAGGAAATAGCATATCTGCTAAATCACTTAATTCAAATACATTTTTCTTTTTAGCCTTTTCAAATGTTAAACTTAATACATCTCTCATCCTTTCTGTTCTTTTGTAATCTCCTCCTTCAGTATAACGAATTCTTGAGTATGCTAAAGCTTGAACTCCTGATAGGTTTTGTTTTCCAGCATGAGTTATGTTTGCATCGTTTCTTCCCATCTGTTTATTTACGCCTTTTATATACGAATTTATATATTTTAATTCATCTTCTTGAATATCAACTTCAACACCTTCTATGGCATCTATAATCTCAACAACAGCGTCAAAATTTACTGCAACAAATTCTTTAATATCTAAGTCAAAGTTTTTATTAATTGTGTTTATAGCAAGTTCTGGGCCTCCATATGCATATGCATGTGTAATTTTGTCATATCCATGTCCATCGATATATACATATGTATCCCTGTAAACTGATGTAAGTTTTACTTCTCTGCTTTTTTCATTAATGCTTGCAATTATTATACAGTCACTTCTTGATCCACTATATACATCAGCTCTTGCATCTATTCCTAATATAGCAACATTTCTATATCCTTCTAGTGCTTCTTCTACTCCTTCATTTATTTCTATATTTTCTAATTGTACAGTGTTAATTTTTGAAAACTTACTATATATTATTCCTCCAACTGTAGCTACTGCTACTATACATAAAATTAGTATAACTAACATTATTATTCCAAATATTTTTAATCCACTCTTCTTTTTCAAACTATTCATTCCTTTCAATAAAAGTTTTCATTTGCTAAATCTGTCATGCAATTATATAATATTTTTTATAATTTGTAAAGCTAATCTTCTGTTACTTGTATAAATTTGACTTTTTTTCAAAAAAAATGTATAATCGTACTATGTAAACTAACACAATTATAGATGTTCTTCATCTATATCACCCTTATGAAAGGAGAATCTATATGGAGCGGCTTTATGATCAAGTCAAAGAAACTATTGACAACGACCTCAAGTCGAATTTTGAAGACATTATGAGTAAAAACCAGATTCCATATCTAAGCGAAGAGCAATCAATCCCATGCTACGTTACTTTCTTTGCAGCAAATCAGGATATTAATCTCCCTAAAAAGAATATGAGCAAGTATAAGCTTAGTCATCCTAAGTTAAGACTTTCATATTCTGTAGAACGGTATCCCGATTTTCTTAAACTAAAGAAATCTTTTAGTTCAAGTGCTTCAATTGAAAAGTCAGACGTAATCGAAAATACTCCGTTTCTGTTTTTCTATAACGAATTAGAACCAAAATGGAGAACTGAAATAACTAATAAAGTTAAGCATTGGATTAACACCATCTTCTCAAAAACAATGATGATGTACAAAGAGCGTTATTCTATTACTCTTGGATTATTTATAATCGAGATGTATATAGAAACTCCTGAAAAAATGTACATTACAAAACTTCCAAAATTTCAGGATTTAACCTTTGTAACATCAGCCAAACCACCTGTAATAATTGATAATGAAGATATCATTAAACAGCAGGTAGAGTTAATAAGCAATTCTCCGTTTTTTAAAGGAAAGTTTTAAGCAAAAAAATCAGAGTCATTCTTGGCTCTGATTTTTCTTTTTATGATTTTACCAATAAAAATGGTATTTTATTTAAATCTAAGAATCTATTTTCCATTTCAATGCATTCTAATGTTTTTTCTGATAAAGCTGATAAATATTTGTTTTCATTCTCTTTAATAATTTTATTTGCATTTTCAATATATTCAAGATATTCTTTTCTCTTTTCTTTGCTAAATATACCTATCAATCCTTTTGATTGAAGTAAAATATTGGCAATTGCTCTTGCAGTTCTTCCATTTCCACTTTCAAACGGATGAATTTTTAAAAATCTATAATGAATTCTTAATACTTCTTTCACATAGGTTTCTTTTGGAATATCATCTTTTTTATTTACCAAAACTTTTATCATTTTACACAAATTCTGCATTGCATTACTAATGTTTTCAATATTTATAAACTCATCTGCTGCTCCATATTTATTTGATTGAACATCTTGAGTTCTATATTTATTTTCACTTGGCTTTGTATTTCTATTTCTAACATCGAAATATCTATTTATTTTTTCTATATTCTCTAAGATTTCGACTTCGTTTAATTCTTCAAAATTTATACGTAAAGATTCTAAAACTGCTATAATTGTATAAAATGTATTCTTTATTGAAAACATTTCACCATATGGGAAATTTCTAAGCTCAATCATTTGCAAAGTTTCATATGACATACTTTCAACTAAGCTATTAAATCCTATTGATATTCTTCCTAATTTTTGAAGTTCGGTTGCATCAATTGTTTTATTTATAAGTTCTTTTTTAAAGAAACTATTGCTCATTATATTTATAAATATATAATTTGCAATATTTTCAACTAACTCCTTATTTTCAACCTTTATTGCTTCATTCAAAATTTGAACTAAAGTACTTATTAACTCGTCGTCTTCTTTATCAGGAAATAGTGCCCTTAAAACATATTTATTAAAGTATGAAGTAATTGGACTTTTTTTCATTAACTCAGGATTGTCATATATAATGCTTTTTACATATGGCTTAATTATCATATTAAGACATTTTTCTCTAAATTCAACATCAGATTTAAAAATACTAACATTGAATTCATATGGAAATATATCTTCCATTTCAAAATTATATGTACCATTAGTTTCATCATAGACCCTTTTAAACTTCACCTTTTTAAATGGACCTATTACGTCCTCTTTAGTAAGAGCAATTGAAACAATTTCAGGTGGAATTTCATTTATATTTGACATTAAAATTTGAATTAGTAGTTTTATTATTCTGATATCTGTACTACTCCCCATACGTGTATAATTACCGTTTTTATCAATTATACTACATCTACATTCACTTAATATAATGTCTATTAATTTTTGCAATTCTAAATCAGGATTTAAAATAATGCTTTTTTCGATTCCATCATCATTTTTTATTAAATTAAGAATTTTATTAGCAGTATTTCCTATCATATTAATGCTCCTTTTTCTTTCGTTTATCTTTTATTGATATATTAAAGATTATAACTCTTAATTCCATTTAATTATAAATCTAAAATATACCATTTTCCATCTACTTCATATACATTAAACGCATCTTTTTCTGTATCTTCAATGTCTTCACCTTTTGTAGTTACATCTACTTCAAGTTCATATCCTTTTGTAATTGTTATTTCTTCTTCAAAATTAGTCTTTACGTCCTCTTCCATTTTTCTTAAATCTTCTTCATCTATTTCGGTTTTATTAGTTACTTTATATGACATTTTTACATTTGCCCCAAATTCAGCTTCTGCATTTTCCAAAGTATTTTCTAAATATTCATCTGTAAATATATCACCCATATAATCTGAAATAAAATCCGGAAATGCTTTTAAAAACGTCTCTGAATTAGCATCTGATAATCCTTCAATCATATTCTTTATTGGTTCTTCATAGGATTCAGCAATCTCATTATTCTCTTTTTCATCATTTTTATCTGATTTTAATATACCATTTTCACAGCCTGTTAAAGTATACATAGACAAGAATAATACTGATACAACTGCAATTATTTTTAATAAATTCTTTTTTATTAACATCATCTTTCCTCCTATATTTTTTCTATAATTAAAATATCATATCTCAACTAATTATTCAATATTTTTTACATTTTATTAACGCTTAATTTAATTATTTCATCCATATTATCATCTTTAGCTGCTTTGTTTTTTCTTAACTGTCCACATTTTTTACATTTGAAAATGATTACATATCCTTTTTTGCTATCAATTTCTAATCCAACTGGTTCTAACATTCCATGGCAAGTTTCTTGTCTATCACCTGGATTTACATCAACATGTTTAGAATGCAAGCAATAAGGGCAATGGTTTCTACATGAATAACCAAGCTTTTCTACTTTTTTACCACAATTTTCACATACAAAGCTTTCATCTATTTCTGTAAATAAACTATTATTCATTTTTCAGTTTTCTCCTTTTCTAATGCACATTAAATGTACTTCCTCCAACGAATTCTCTTAATAAAGAATTGCTTGGTAAATAATCTGCAGGAATTGATTCAAAATATCCAAGCATTCTATGTAATCTTTTTGCTTCTGAATACTCTTCATTTGAATTATCAATTTCTGCTAGTAAAGGCATTGCATAATCTTTTAAAACTGCTAACTCATATATCAATGATGAATTAAACATACTATCTGCTTCTTCTTGGAATGGGAAGATATTTTTTTCTTCTCCGGCAATAACCGAATCCCACATTTGTAATGTATGTAAAGCCTTGTATCCTCTAAATTGACTATCTCTTACAATTCTTCTAATTAATCTAGTATCTGTTGTTGAAATTCTATTATGCTCATCTATATTAAGAACAGTTAAACAGCTAATATATATTTTATATTTTTGTTCTTTTGGAATAAGTGGTGTTAACTCGTCATTTAGGCAATGAATTCCTTCTATTACTAGAACCTCATCCTCAGCTAGTTTTAAGGTATTTCCCTTATATCTTTTAGTTCCAACTTCAAAATCAAAAGTAGGCATTTCAACCTCTTCGCCATTCAAAAGTCTTACCAAATGTTCATTAAATAGTTTAACATCAATAGCTTCCAAACATTCAAAATTATAATTACCGTTTTCATCTTTTGGATTTTCAGGTCTTTCAACAAAATAATTGTCTACAGAAATTGTTACAGGTTTTAATCCATTCAATCTTAATTGAATTCCTAGTCTTTGTGCAAAAGTTGTCTTACCTGATGATGATGGACCTGCTATTAATATCATTTTGATTTTATCATTTTTGGCAATATCATCAGCAATGTTAGCAATTTTCTTTTCATGTAATGCTTCGTCTAATAAAATATAATCTTTTATTTTGCCTTGTCTTGTAATTTCATTTAATTCTTTAACAGTTGGAACGTTTAAAACTCTGTGTAATAAATCATACTCATCTAATGTTGCTAATAATTTTTTGTTTTCTTGAAATTCTGGTAGTTTGCTAATTTCCTTTCTACTTGGATATCTGACCAAAAATCCTCTATGATATTTAATAATTTCATAAATATTTAAACATCCTGTTGATATTGGTAAAATTCCATAGAAATAATTAAAATAATCATCACACCAGTATAAACTTACTTGTTTTTTAGTGTTTAAATCTAACTGTAATTTTCCCTTTATAGTTTCTTTGTCTTTGTAGAATTCTTTTGCTTCTTCTTTTGTCATAGATTTCTTCTCAATTGGCAAATCTCTTTGTACAATTTCGGCAACTTTTTGATTTATTTTATTTATTACTTCATCGGTAACTTTCAAATTATCAAATTCACATAAAAGTGAATTTGATAATTGATAATTAACCATCATTTGTGCATTTGGATAAAGTTCTTCAACTGCTTTTCCTATTACAAATAATAAGCCTTTTCTGTATACTCTAATTCCATCTTTATCACTAATGTCTATTAGAGTTAAGTTTCCATCTTCTTTTAATTTGTAATTTAAGCTTTTAACTTCATTGTTAAATCTTGCCGCAATGCTATTTCCTTTTTCTATTTCATCTTTCAATAAATCTTTAATTTTTGTATTTTCTTCAACATCTAAAATATTGTCTTTGTATTGAATCTTCATGCTTGATCATCCTTCTTTTGCATTATTACTTTATTATTTATAAATATTTATATATGATTTAGCTGCAGAAGGTGAAGTATTTAATATTTTCCATTCACCATCTATGTTATATACATACATTCTTGCAGTATCTGTATCGCTATCTTCAGAACCTTTAATTGTAGCTTTAACTTTTACTTCTTTTCCTTCTGAAACTTTTACATCTTCGTTATATTTTAAGCTAATGTATTCTTGAACATTTTTTATATCTTCTTCCTTTATATCATCATTTGATGTTATTTCGTATGAAATTTTTAAGTCTTTTCCATATTCATCTTCTAGTTTTTCATGCATGTTTTCCATGTCATCTTCATCTATATCCATACTATCATTGTAAAAATCTGGGTATGCTTTTTTGTATGTGTCTAAATCAGCCTTTTCCATTCCATTAAAATAATTACTTATTGGTGTTTCAAAATTTGATTTTTTACTTTCCTTGTCATCCTTGTCCTTTTCTCCACAACCTGACATTACCATAACCATTGCAATTAAAGCCATGATTACTAATACAATTCTTAATTCTTTCTTCAATTTCATATATCATTCCTCCTTTATTTTATACTACAATTCTATATCTTCCCTAGTAAAAAGTCAACTTTAATTTTTTCGACAAATTTGTTCTTTAATTCTTGACATTAAAATATACTTATATTATTATATATGTGTAAACTAAAAAATGAAGGAGGATTTTTTATGAGTAAGTTTTGTGAAAACTGCGGAGCAGAAATGGACGATAATCAAGTAGTTTGCCCAAGTTGCGGAAACGGTGCAGAAGCCAAAGTTGAAGAAACTGTTGCAAATGCTACAGAAACAACTACTACAAGTTCAGCTGCAAATAAAGAAAATTTAAAAAAATATGGAATTATCGGAGGAATCGCTTTAGCTGTAATAGTTATCTTAGCTATTATCATCAACATCTTAACAAGTGGATGGAAAAAACCTATTGATAATTACTTCAAAGGAATGGAAAAAGGAAATCTAAAAACATATGAAAAAGCATATCCAGATTTCTACAATGACAAAATGGACTTAGATGACGATGATATGGAAAAAATTAAAGACAACTTAGAAGATGAATATGGTGAAAAAATCAAAATCACATACAAAATCACTAAGAAAGAAAACATCAAGAAAGATGACTTAAAGAAAGTTCAAGAATACATTGAAAAAGTATATGATGAAGATGTTAAGATCTCAGCTGGTAAAGAAGTAAAAGTTAAAGCTACAATCAAAGGTAAAGATGATAGTGATACAGATACACAAAAAATGTACGTTTACAAAATTAACGGAAAATGGAAATTATTCAATACATCACCTGACTCAGCTAAATCTTACTTAAAAAATAATAAATAATAAAAAAAGATTGGATTTTTAAAAATCCAATCTTTTTTTGTTTTACTTTAACTTAGTTTTTCCTTCATTTTAACAATAGTATTAAGTGCATCTATTGGTGTCAATTGATTTATATCAATCTTATCAAACTCACTTGCAACTTCTGCTAATTTGAAATTAAACATATCAACCTGCCCTGCTACTACTTTCTTACTTTCCTTTTCAATAACTCTATTGTTCAAAATATTTCTTCTTTCCAAAGAACGTAGAATTTCATTAGCTTTCTTCGTAACATTTTGTGGAACACCTGCTAAACGTGCAACATGAACACCATAACTTTCATCTGTTCCACCCTTTACAATTTTTCTCAAGAAAATTATATCTTCTCCCTTTTCTTTTACAGCGATTGAGTAATTTTTTACACCATCTATTTTTTCTTCAAGTTCAGTTAATTCATGATAATGTGTTGCAAATAATGTCTTAGCACCACATAAATTTTTATCTGCAATATGTTCTGCAACAGCCCATGCAATAGATAATCCATCATATGTTGATGTTCCTCTTCCAATTTCATCTAAAATAACTAAACTATTTGATGTAGCTTCTTTAAGAATTGTTGCAACTTCCATCATCTCAACCATGAATGTACTTTGCCCCATTGATAAATCATCTGAAGCTCCAACTCTTGTAAATATTTTATCAACAACACCAATTCTTGCTTCCGAAGCTGGAACATAACTTCCTATTTGAGCCATTAATGTAATTAATGCTACTTGTCTCATATATGTTGATTTACCGGCCATATTTGGTCCTGTAATTATTGCCAAACGATTGCGAGACTTGTCTAGATAAGTATCATTTGGAACAAATTCTCCTGCTTGAGACATTTTTTCAATAACTGGGTGACGTCCGTCTTTTATATCAATAATCCCTTCATTATCAACCACAGGTTTTACATAGTTCATATCTTCTGCAACTGTTGCAAATGACGTTAAAACATCTAAAGTTGCAACAATGTTTGATGTTTTTTGAATTCTCTGAATTTGTTTTTCAATTGATTCACGAACATCAGTAAAAGCCTTATATTCCAAGTTTATTACCTTTTCCTCTGCCCCTAAAATCTGATTTTCCAAATTCTTAAGTTCTTCAGTTACATATCTTTCAGCATTTGTTAATGTTTGTTTTCTAATGTATCTATCTGGAACCATACTTAAATTAGATTTTGTAACTTCAATAAAATATCCGAAAACTTTATTAAATCCTACTTTTAATCCTTTAATTCCAGTTGCTTCTCTTTCTTTAGCTTCCAATTGAACAATCCATGTTTTTCCTTCAGTTGTAGCCTTTTTTAGTTGGTCTATTTCAGGGTCGTATCCTAATTTGATAATTCCCCCCTCTTTCACACTAATTGGTGGTTCTTCTACAATAGATTTTTCAATTAATTCATATACATCTTCTAAAACATCTAATTCCTCATATAATTCTCTCAACATTCCAGATTCAGTTTTAGATAGAATTTCTTTTACTTCTGGTAATTGTTTAACAGAGTTTTTCAAAGAAATTAAATCTCTACCATTTGCATTTCCATAAGCAATTTTTCCTGCTAATCTTTCAATATCATAAACTTTTTTTAAACTATCAATTATATCACCTTTAAGAATAATGCTATTTTTTAATTCTTGTACAGAATCTAATCTTTTATTAATTTCTTTTACATCTATTAATGGATCATTAATCCATCTTCTCAAAAGTCTTCCTCCCATTGATGTTGAAGTTTTATCAAGTACCCATAGAAGAGTTCCTTTTTTGGATTTATCACGCATTTTTTCTGTTAATTCTAGATTTCTTCTGGCATTTATATCTAGTGACATATATTGTGTTATATTGTAGATTTTTATCGTATTTATATGTTCAAGATTCGTTTTCTGTGTTTCTGTTAAATACGTTATTAATGCATTTATTGCTGGAACCATTAGATTTTTGTTATCTATTTCCTGCATTTGTTCCTTATTAGAAATTTTCTTTCCATCTTTTGATTTATCGCTAACTACATTGTACATTTGTAATAAAAGATCAGTCTCATCATTAAAATTCTCTTCTTTTTCTAATGAAACATATACTTTAAACCTTTCCTGAATTTTGCTTAATTCAGATTTAGTTTCAAACATCATTTTATTAACTATAACTTCAGATGGAGAATATCTTGAAATCTCATCCAACAACTTTGAAAAGTTATTATTTTCACAAATTTGAGTTGCATAAAAATCACCTGTTGAAACATCACAAACACCCAAGCCATAGTAAATTCCTGTTTTATATATACTCATTATATAATTATTTTTCTTTTCTTCTAATAGATTTGATTCAATAACTGTACCTGGAGTTACAACTCTTATAACCTCTCTTTTTACAATTCCTTTAGCTTCTTTAGGATCTTCCATTTGCTCACAAATAGCAACTTTATATCCTTTTGAAATAAGTCTTGCTATATATCCTTCAGCTGCATGGAATGGAATTCCAGCCATTGGAGCTCTTTCTGCCTGACCACAGTCTTTTCCTGTTAAAGTTATTTCTAATTCTCTTGACACAGTAATAGCATCATCAAAAAACATTTCATAAAAATCGCCTAATCTGTAAAACAAGATACAATCACTGTATTCTTCCTTTGTCTTTAAATAATGTTGCATCATTGGTGAAAATTCTGCCATTTTTTGTTACCTCTTTTCTTTTAATTTTTGAACGGTCTTGAGACATTTGGGGACGGTCTTTTTTTGTCTCATTTTTGAGACATTTTAACACCGTCCCGGATTGTCTCATTTTTGAGACAAATCAAGACCGTCCCCAGATGTCTCACATCAATTTAACAAATCTCGCCTTTCAAATACCACATATGCTCTGAAACAATTTTCAAATCTACCATATTTCCAATCATTTCTGTGCATCCTTCAAAATTTACTACTTTATTTGAGTCTGTTCTTCCTGTTAGGATGCTGTTATTTGTTTTGCTAACACCTTCTACAAGAACTTTTTGTATTGTTCCGATATATTTTTGATTGTTTTCTGCAATTTGGCTTTCAACTAACTCTTTTAATCTATTAAATCTCTCATGTTTTATTTCTTCTGGAACTTGATTTTCCATTCTATCACCTGGTGTTCCAACTCTTCTTGAATAGATAAACATAAAGACTTGTTCAAACTTAACTTGTCTTACCACATCTAATGTATCTTCGAAGTCTTCCTCTGTTTCACCAGGGAAACCTACAATAATATCTGTTGAAAATACAACTTCTGGAATCATTTTTTTCATTTTTTCAGCTAATGATAAAAACTGTTCCTTTGTATATTTTCTGTTCATAACTTTTAGAATTTGTGTACTACCAGATTGTAATGGCAAGTGAACTATTTTGCTTACTTTTTCACAATCGCGTATCGCCTCAATAACATCATCTGTGAAATCCTTTGGGTGTGGAGATACAAAACGTATTCTTTCAATTCCATCTATTTTGTTTACCGCTCTTAAAAGATCAGCAAAACTTTTAATGTCACTTTCAAAATCCTTTTTTCCGCTTCTCAAATATGAATTAACATTTTGACCTAACAAAGTAATTTCTTTATAACCTTGAGCAGCTAATTCTCTTACTTCGTTTAGAATATCTTCCGGATTTCTGCTTCTTTCTCTTCCACGAACATATGGAACTATACAGAAACTACAAAAATTATTACATCCATTCATTATTGTTACAGATGCTTTAATGTTATCATTTCTTTTTATTGGCAATCCTTCAATAATTTCACCATCAATATCTAAAATATCTTCAATTCTTTTATTATTAATTATTTTAGAATATAGGTCTTCTGGGAATTTATGTAGTGTATGAGTTCCGAAAACAATGTCAAAATATGGATAGCTTTGTTTTAATTTTTCAACAATATGTTTCTCTTGCATCATGCATCCACCAATAGCAATTATTGTTCCACGTTTTTCTTTAACTTTCTTTACTTCACCTAGCTTTCCAAATAACCTATCTTCTGCATTTTCTCTAACACAACAGGTATTGAACACAACTAAATCAGACTCTTCTAAATTATCTGTTTTGGTATAACCCATTTTCTCAATCATACCACATAATTTTTCAGAGTCGTTTTCGTTTAACTGACATCCCATTGTCATAATTAAATATTTTAAGTTTTTTCCATCGTTTATTTTCTTTACTTTATCTATGTATTGTAATTCATTTTCAATATTTAAACTCAC